>URFB01000093.1 GCA_900547045.1 uncultured Mollicutes bacterium | reverse complement strand
CCAGACGTTCAGAGGTAGTAGCCTTATTTTTAGTCGTTTGATAATTACGGCTTAAGCACTCCTCGCAAACTAATATTACCTTTTCTCTCATAATAAAAAACCACCTTTATCAGTGTTTACCATATAATTTTATTATAAGTTTTATTTTAAGTCAAGTTAAAATACCTGATTTATTTTGAATTGTCCTGTTTTTTATCATCACTCTTAAGCTTTCGCATTTCATAATAGATTTTATATGGTGTAATTTCTAATTTTTTAGAAATTTCACTAATAGAAAAGCCCTTTAAAATTAAAGCTTCGATTTGCTTTTGAAGGTTACTGCTTCTTTTATAGATTTGCTTAATCCTAATTTCATCTATATACTGAGCCTCATAAATACGCTCATCAGCGATATCCTCACTTAGTCTTAGCAAATCATCCTGCTCGTGATATTTAAGCTTATAAAGATATCTTCTAAGGCTTATTGAAAAGTAGGTATAAAATGAACCGTTATTTGAATATTTATTGATGCATTTCATTAATATCTCATTTGCTTCTGAAAGCAAATCATCCTCTTCATAGCCTTTTATCATAGTTTTTCTTATAAGCTTTAAGGATAAAATTCTATATTTATTAACAAATAATTCTAAGGCTCTAGGATTAGAGCCATCCTTTATTAAATAAATTAATTCTTTATCATTATAATGATTAAAATCCATTTAGCTATTCATTAATTAATGCCAGTACAATGCCACATGAAACAGAGGCGTTTAGGGAATTAACATGACCTACCATTGGGATTTGCATCATATAGTCACATTGCTTTTTAACAAGACGTGACATACCAAAGCCCTCCGAGCCGATAATTACCACTAAATTTAAATCCTTAGGAAGATCAGAAGCCTTTTTATCTCCTGACGCATCAGTTCCTACAATCCAGTAGCCCGCATCCTTAAGCTTAGTAAGTGCCTGATTTAAATTATTAACCATAATAATATCAACATACTCAATTGCACCTGTTGATACATGTGCTACAACCTCAGTAACGCTTATCGAACGATTCTTAGGAATAATAACACCCTTAACACCAAAGGCATCCGCACTTCTTAAAATCGCCCCAAAGTTATGAGGGTCCTCAAGACCATCTAGGACAAGATATAGCTCGCGTCCTTCCTGCTTCTTTTTAAGAGAATCCTCAAGCGTAACATATTGATAATCGCTCGCAATAGCTCCATAGCCCTGAGATTGAGGGAACATTGAATCCATTTTCTTCTTATCAATAATTTGATACTTAATTTTCTTATCCTCAAGAAGTCTAGTAAAATTAGGATCCTTTTTAATAGTCTCTTGGGTTGTATAAACACATTCAAGCTTATGATTTGCAAATATTGCCTCATATGTGCAATTTTTTCCGTATATTTTTATCATAAAATCACCATTTTTCGTCAATGACATTGTATCATATTATTAAAAATAATAGAAGAAATATTTTTTACTTATACCTCTTTCTCCTTAAGAGCACTTGTCATATCTAATTTTTTAACTCTTCTTATAATTAAAAACATTGTTATGGCTGATACAAGAAGCAGTACTAAAATACCCACAATATAGGATAGATAGCCAAAATAGGTATTCATATCATATTCACCAGCAAGGGAGTCCATTAAAGGATCAAGCCAAAAGCCCCAACTAGAGGACCAAGAATAAGACCTATAATAAGTTATTCACATTATTTGAGCAATAAGGATTTGACCAATACACTTATCCTTAAATCCTACAATCTTAAAGGTTGATAACTCCTTATATTTTTCAATATAGCCTAAGGATACTAAATTATAAAGGGCAACAACGGCTAAAATTAAAATCAAATCATTGTATCCATCATGGTATTAAAGGCTACTAAAAGCTCATCTCATGCCTCTTAGTTATGCACAACTAACTCATAAATAAATAAAAAATGTATTGCTACATTCTTTATTCCATCTCTCGTTTGTAATTTGTCAAATGATATTATTTTCTTGTGCATCCACAAGGGTTTTTAATAAAATCAAGTAAGGTATCCAAATAGCCTTTTCTAATACTATATTTATCAGCTAAAGCTATAAGACCACCCTCAATTAAAATTCTTAGATTTTTCTTTAATTCCTCTTCATCTGACATCATTGCTAAAAGCTCCTCATAGGATAAATCACCCTTATTATAAAGCATTTTGCAAATCTTAACACGATCGGGATTAGCAAGTAGTGCAAATCCTCTTGCAGCCTCATCCTTATGCATAAAATCACCACCATTTTAATCTTAGCATAAAAGCTAATAATTAACTAGCATTATGCTTATTTAAGCATAGCCCATCTTTCCTTTAAATAAAAGGCACTAAGCTTAGGCTCTCTTTCTCTGGTGAATATTCCTTTTTTATTTCCACCAACCCTAAATACACCCTCTGATGTTTCAAAGTCGGCGAAATTCCAAATTTGCTCTCCACAAACACACTTGTGTTTGTCAAAGACCTCGTGATAGCCCTTTAAAAATTCAAGCTGATAATTTTCACTCCACATGCTTGCTGGAAGACGCTTTAGACCCTGATAGGTATCTGCTCCATATTCAGAAAAGATAAGCGGTTTATTTAGCTCATCCCATTTATCAAGCTCATGGTCAAGCTCTATGCAGGCTTCCTTAAGCATTCCGCCTTCTCTATACCAGCCATAATAGCGGTTAAGCATAATAAAATCCGCCATGCCATAGCATTTACAGCTATCCTTAGTTGAGCTCATAATCATTGAAAAGCTACGTGGACGTCCTTCAATATCAAGCTCTCTACATTTATCAAAGACCGCCTTAAAATAAGGTATGGCCTTAGAAGATGATGTTGTATCTGGCTCATTAAATAGACTCCACGCAATTACACTCGCATAATTTTTATCTCTAAGCACAAGCTCAGCTAAGGCATGAAGATGATTTTCAAGTGTAGTAGTATCTACACCTGGCATCTCAAAGAAGGCATCTGCCTTTTGTCCACTACCAGCATCAAGCGCGTTCATTAAGGATGGAAAAAAGCCTACTGCTGGAAGCTCATCAATAATTAAGAAGCCTTCCTTATCAGCTAAAATATATTCCTCTTCACTATAGGGATAGTGGCTTGTTCTAAAGGAATTAGCGTTAGTCCATTTCATAAGTTTAAAATCTCGTTTCATTACCGGGAGATTTTCGCCTCTTCCACTAATATAGAAATCCTCATGGCGGCCAAAGCCCTTTAAATAAATGGCTTTACCATTTAAAAGAATTTCATTATCTTTAATATCTACTGTTCTTATTCCCACATCGAGCGGATATTCATCAATTAAATTATCCCCATCATATAGTTCAAATGAAAAGCGATATAAATAAGGGCTCTTAGGCGACCAAAGCCTGGTATTTTCAATTTTTATATTTCCCTCAATATCGTTTGACGTGGAAACAACCTTCCCATATTCATCATAAACCCTAAGCCTAAGCTTAGCATCACCTGTAGCTTTAACACTATAAAATGTATTAGTATTATTACCATCTATTTCATGCTTAAGTGAAATATCGGTAATGGATTTTTTAGGGGTAATTACAAGCCTAACAGGTCTAATTAAACCTGAATAATGATAAAAATCAAAATAAGGCTTATTAATTTTCCTTCCGTCCATTCCCAGCTTAACCTCTCCACAAGGAAGGCTGTGGATAGAAAGCTCATTATTAAGCTTTACAACAATAAGATTTTTCTCATCCCATTTAATTAAATCATTAATCGGAATACTAAAGGGTAAAAAGCCTCCAATATGGTGTCTTATTAAATTACCATTTAAGAATACATAGGCTTCATGAGCCGCTCCATCAAAGCGCAGGTTAATATCATAGTCCTTAAGCTTGCTAGTTAAATAAAATTCCTTTTTATACCAAACATTACCAACGAAATCTCGGCTTTCCTTATCGGTAAAGAAATCATTATAGCTTGCAGGGACGGGAATACTTTCACCCTTAAAGAAGCCCTTAGCATAATCCTTAGTATCTCCTAGATTATCAAAATCAAAAATAAAATCCCACATTCCACACAAATCTATTTTCATACGTGTTTTTGTGTTTTTAGGATAAAGCATAATATCTGCCATTTAATCACCTAAATATATTATGGATATATTAAGCCCATTTCATACAAAAAAAGCTATAGAAAACTATAGCTTTCTTATTATCTGACGTAAAGCTTATGAGCATAGGCCTCATCGTCTGTTGTTAAATCGATTTTAAGCTTTTTTAATAGATTACTATCAACCTCACTTAAAATAACAGTTGAATGAGCTTGAGCTCCTTTAAGCATACTAAGCTTAGACATCGCAAGCGAGGCTAGAGGATTAGTTGAGGCTGATATCGCAAGTGCATTTAAAACCTCATTGACATGAAGCCTTGGATTATGGTTACCTAAGTCATTAACCTTTAAATTACAAATAGGCTCAATAATTTGATATGAAAGAAGTGGAATGTCATCAGGAATTTTGGCTAAATACTTAAGTGCATTTAAAATTAAGGCGCTAGGTGCGAGCAGTAAATTTGAGGTTTTAGCACTAATAATGGTACCATCAGGCATCTCTAGAGCCATTGACTCGGTTTGGCTTTCTTCCTTCTTCTTATGAGCATAAAGTACACATTTTCTTTCATTTTCATTGATATTTAGGCTTTGCATTAAAAGCTTAATTTTTTCAAGCGCTGATTCTGAAACCTTACCATTTCTTAAATCAACCTTGGTTTGATAATATCTTCTAATGATTTCATCCTTACTAGCTCTTGAAGCTAGCTCATGATCAACAATCGCGAAGCCCGCCATATTAACCCCCATATCGGTAGGTGATTCATAAGGACACTTGCCATAAATGGCGGTAAACATCGATTTTAATACAGGAAAGATTTCTACATCACGATTGTAGTTAACTGTAAGCTTACCATAGTGATTCAAATGATACGGGTCAATCATATTGACGTCCGCAAGATCAGCTGTAGCGGCCTCATAGGCGACATTTACCGGATCCTTTAGGTCTAAATTCCAAATTGGGAAGGTCTCATATTTAGCATAGCCCGCTTTAATACCATTTTTATTTTCATGATAAAGCTGTGAAAGACAGGTAGCCATTTTCCCTGAACCAGGACCTGGCGCGGTTACAACCACAATTTTATGGGATGTTTTAATATATTCATTTTTACCAAAGCCCTCTTCACTAATAATTTTATCGATACAGTGAGGATAGCCCTCAATTATATAGTGCTTATAAACACTAATACCTAAATTATTAAGCTTTTTAATGAAGGTATTTACTGTAGGAGCGTCCTGATATTGAGTAACGCAAACCGAACCTACAAATAAGCCTGATGATCTAAAGGCGTCAATTAATCTTAAAACCTCAGCTTCATAATTAATTCCTAGATCATTTCTAAT
>URFB01000092.1 GCA_900547045.1 uncultured Mollicutes bacterium | reverse complement strand
TAAAAAGCCAATTGTTATTGAAGCGATTGGTTCTGAAGGATCCTTACTTACCCTTCTTACTAAAATAGATGATAGGGTATTTAAGGGAGTATCATCAGATAGCTTCCAGGTTGCTCAAAAAAAGCCAATTGATTCAGATACCCTTTATAAGCAGCTATCAAAGCTTAATGAAACATCCTTCTATTTAAAGGATATCAAAAATTCCTTAAATGGTAATTTATTTATGACTATCGCTTCTATTAATGAAGCTAGACGTAGTCTAATTTCTAATATTGAGGAATATATGCAACATAAAAGAGTCCTTCCTCCAATTTCTCTTGATAACAATCCTATTTATTATAATGATGAAAAAGAAATTTCTGCCTTTTGTACCAATGAGGAGCAATATAAGACCCTTAAGGAGCTAGGTATTAAGCATATCTACTTTAAAAATTATGCTCCTTACGTAAATGCTAATTTTAATGATATTGATGATAAGGAAATTCTTGCCGGAAACTATGGTGCCCTTTATAAATATGAAGGACATGATATTATTTGTGATTACTCCTTCAATGCTATCAATTCCAGAGCTATTTATGAGCTTCACAAGGCTGGTGCTAAATTTGTAACAATCTCATTTGAGGCTTCATATCAGGATCTAAAGGATATCTGCCAAAATTATAAATATGGAGATCCTAATTTAGAAATGATTATTTATGGTAAGGAAAATCTAATGACTACCAAATATTGTCCATTAAAACGCTATGGACAATGTGGAGAATGTAATAAGCATCGCTATTCCTTAAATGATGATAAGGGTGTCTTTGAAATATATCATCAGGAGGGCTGTATAAGCCATATTATTAATGAAAAGCCGATTAATTTAATTGATGAGGCTCCTTATATTCAAAAATATGTAAAGCGTCTAAGGCTTCAATTTACAAATGAATCCAAGGAAGAAATTGAAAATATCGTAGCTAAGCTTCGTTGTAAGCTTGCAGGCGATAAAACAAGCTTCTTCAATCCAAAAACTGATACACGTGGATATTTCAAGCGTGAAGTAATATAATAAAGCAAAAAGCTCCCGTAAAAAGGAGCTTTTTATTTTTAATATTAATTAAAATTTTTATCAATAAATGATACAGTTTCTTCTATTTGAGATACGGCAGATATACTAGCATCATTATCCTTCTTTTGCTTACCATATGAGCCAAACTGAGCATGATTTCCACCCTGAATAATATACTCATAATAGCTTGTAGGCATAAGAGCTCTACCAGCTTCTACCTTACCACGATTTAAAACACCATCATTTTCACCATATATTGATAAAACGGTTAGGTTTGTATCTGATAAATCCTTAGTTGAATAGGCTGCAAGTAATAATAGACCCTCTAATTTACTTGCATTTTTATAAGCATAATTAGCTGCCATCGCCCCTCCAAGACTATGACCTGCAATATAATAGGATTCATAATTATAATTTTCAATAATCTTATCCGCTTTATTTACTCCAAAAATGGCAAAATGGAAGGGCATATCAATTAAAAATACATCATAGCCAGACTTAGCAATTTCATGGCATAGGGGAGCATAGGCCTTTGTATCAACCTTAGCACCCGGATAAAAAATTAAGCCCTTATCATTTTCGCTTGAATCAAAGAAAAAGCCATCCTTTATCTTTTCTACGGAAACATTCTCATCTGAGTTTAAATAAGACTCAACATCCACAGCCTTATAATAAATACTAAAGTAAATAAAGACAGCTGCAATAATACATACAAGAACGCTTGCTAAACTAATTAAAATAATTTTCGTTCTTTTCCTCATAATTACTTTTGATATCTTGACATATTATCCTTCAAAAAATTTTCATCCTCAAAGTAATCAATTCTCATACTATGACGAACTCTCTTAAGGGTTTCATTAGCACGAATATTGGCTTTTTCTGTACCCTCTTTAAGAATATTATAAACAAGATCTAAATGCTCCTCATAATATTTACGACGCTCTCTAATTGGCGTTAAAATATCCTCAAGAACATTGTATAGGAATTTCTTACACTTCATATCGCCAAGACCACCACGCTCGTAATGAGCCTTCATCTCATCAAGGCTCTTATACTCTGGAGCATATTTTTCAAAATGCTCAGGTCTTGCAAAACAGCTTAAATAGATAAATACCGGATTATCCTTAGTATTACCTGGGTCCTCAACCTTTAAATGGTTAGGGTCAGTAAACATACGCATTACCTTTTGCTTAACCGTCTTTGAATCATCGCTTAAATAAATGGTATTACCAAGTGATTTAGACATCTTAGCCTTTCCATCAGTACCAACAAGGCGGTAGCATGATTGATTTTCAGGAAGTAAAATTTTAGGCATTACAAGGGTCTCGCCATAAATACTATTAAATTTATGAACAATCTCCTGTGTTTGCTCAAGCATTGGCATTTGATCCTCTCCTACAGGAACGGTAGTCGCATCAAAGGCTGTAATATCAGCAGCCTGAGAAACGGGATATGTGAAGAATCCTGCTGGAACAGATGTTTCAAAATCTCTAAGCTTAATCTCATTTTTAACGGTTGGATTTCTTTGAAGACGAGAAATAGTAACTAAATTTAAATAATACATATTTAATTCTGTTAATGCTGGTACTCTTGATTGAACAAAAATAGTAGATTTTGAAGGGTCAATTCCAACAGACAAATAATCTAGAGCAACCTCCATTAAATTTTCTCTTATCTTATCAGGATTTTCGGCATTATCAGTTAATGCTTGTGTATCCGCAATCATAATATAAATTTCATCATATTCATTTGAATTTTGAAGCTCAACACGTCTTTTTAAGCTTCCAACATAATGACCAATATGAAGATGTCCTGTAGGTCTGTCTCCTGTTAATATTATTTTTTTCATATATGCCTCCTATTAATTAATAGATTACTAATTCAATGGCGTGCCTAACGAGATTCAAACTCGTACTCTTAACCTTCGGAGGGTTACACTTTATTCATTTAAGCTATAGGCACAAGCCTTTTTATTTTATCATAAAACATTTGAAAAATAAACTACCAACTTAGCTTAATAAGCTGATATACCACTTCATCTAATAGCATGCTATCATTATAATTATTTAAAAAAGCTTTAAGCATTTCTTCCTTTAATCTAGCATCAGCTTGCCTTGAAATATAATAATCGTTACTTCTTCCACAAGGGCTTTGGCAAGAAAGGCAATTAGGTAAGTATTCCTTTTTCTTTTCCTCAAAAAAGGCAATATATTCATCTAGGCTTTGATTATTTTTAATTGCATTAAGGGCTTTTTTAAGAATATCCTCTTCCTTAAATTTAGCTCCTTCACCATCAAGGCCATTTAAAAGACCAATTATTTTAGCAATAAGCATTTCCTTATTTTGTTCTAGCATCAATAACCTCTCCTTTTGTTGAAATTGTTCTGATGCTTGTATGAATATCTAAGGAAGACATCGCATCCTCAAGCATTTTAACTAAGCCCCCGCAGCAAGGAACCTCCATCCTTACAAGCGTAATGGATTTAATATTATTATTTTCTAAAATATCCCTAAGCTTTCTTGTATAATCATAATTATCAAGCTTAGGACAGCCAAAAACTAAGGCTCTATTTTGCATAAAATCCTTATGAAAGCTTTTATAGGCAAAGGCTGTACAGCTGGCAGCTATAAGCAAATGACCATTATTATAGGCCTCTGATTTTACCGGTGCAAGCTTAAGCTGAATGGGCCAGTTAATCATTTTTGAATCAAGGCCCTCGCTAGGCTTCATATTTTTCATAACATCTTCGTGATCATAATCGCTAGCTTCTCTTAATTCAATTTTAATTGCATCACAAGGACAATGAGGAAGACAATCACCAAGACCATCACAATATGAATCATTAATAAGCGTAGCCTTACCATCTATCATTTTAATAGCGCCCTCATGACATGCTCTTGCACATAAGCCACAGCCTATACATTTATCCTTATCTATTAGAACAATCTTTCTTTTCATTTTATCACCAATATATGTATTATAGCATATCTAAAATTTTATTAAAATTATATGCTTAAATATCAATCTTTTCAAATGTAAATGTACTTGCATAGCTTCTTGCAAGCTTAAGCTTTTCAGCTGTATCAATTGTATAGCAATTAACAAAATGCTTACTAGCATATTTTCTTACCTTAGCCCTATTAAAAAGACTAATGGAAATATCAAGTCCTTCAAAAAGTCCTCTTAGCCTAAAAAGATAAAAGGAATCATCACCTACTAAAAGCTCACGCTGAAATCCTGCTTTTCTAAATGCTAAAAGACATCTAGGGAAAAAGGAAATAATAATATATTTTTTCTTATCTTGAACGCTTGAAAGCTCGCTTTTGAGCTTTTTAGCAAGAAGCTTAGAATTATGCTTATAGCTTTTAAGCTCAATTACCATTACTACTCTTTCATTATTTAGGCTTATAACCTCATCAAGGCTTGGAATTTGGCTTCCATCCGAAAGTCTATAATCTCTTTTTATTTCCTCAAGTGTTAATTCTTCAATAATTCCTTCCTTATTAGTTACTCTTTTTAAATTAGAGTCATGACAAACAACAAGGCCTCCATCCTTAGTTAAATGGATATCTAACTCAAAGGACAAATTATTTATAATCGCATTATTGAAGGCACTCAGGCTATTTTCAGGATAAATATCATTGTGAAGGCCCCTGTGGCATATTCCCTTTAAAGCTATAGAGTCAATTAAAGCACAAGACTCTTCTTTTTTCATTTAAAGCACTTCCTTTTTAAAATACGATAGGACTATTTAAATTTTGAAGTAAAGCTACAACACTATATCCAGCAATATCTGATGTTTTAGAATAAACATCAAGATGAGCCTTTAATTCATCATTACATTCAATATCAATACACTGGCTATCACCAATAAAGCCCGGCTTGGTTTGAATTTTAATTTTTGTATTGTGTACTCCTCTTGTAGCAAGTGCAGTGGCAACCCCAACATTTATTCCTGTAGGTAGGCTTTTTATTGCCTCATAGGCCGAGCCTTCAAAGGCTAGCATATCCTCAGCTTCCATTTTAGGATCATAAAGAGTAGTTTTAGCTAAGGCCTTTGGACCCTTAGTATTTGTAAGGCTTGATGCACTTAGACCCATAAGGCGTGCCGTACGTAAAACCTCAAATCCACTTATTGCACCACTTGCAAGATAAATTTTAGCATTGGCCTCAAGGCATTTTTTCTTAATCATTTCATAATACTCTTCATCACTTAAGGCACCAATTGAAAGTAAAACAACATTAATTCCCTTTTCAATTGTTTTTTCTAAAATGAGTCTTGAAGCACTCGGGTTGGTCGCTTCTACAACAAAATCTAAGCTTCTTTCAAGCATTTCATCATAGGAATTACATGGTAAAATGCCTAAGCTTAATGCCATC
>URFB01000091.1 GCA_900547045.1 uncultured Mollicutes bacterium | reverse complement strand
TAAAGTGAAAGAATATCGACAAATAGAAGTAATTGATTTAAATGATATTGATGTTAAATATAATGATAATATTTTGAATGTTGATGATAAAATTATATTATTTTCTAATCAAATGAATTTTGAATTTGATGGTGATTATCTTATATTAGACAAAGCTGGTAATGAAATAATTTTAGTTAATGGAACTATTGCTAAATATAAAAATAAGGAAGTAATTAAAGAAAGGGAAAAAGGTTGTTATACAGGTGAATTAAATGAAATATTTGAATGATAATTATGTTTCGGCAATTAATAATAATAGTGCTTATAAGGCGGCTATAATCAAGATAAAATTAGAGGTTGATGATTTTTATAGTAGTTTTAATGATGATCCAAGCATTATAAGCGAGTGGGGACATTACTATTTTTGTAATTATGATGGTGGAAGATTAATTTATGATAGAAATAATCCTAAGTCTCATAAATGTGAAATATGTGGAAAGGATTATACTGATGAAGTATATGATGGAGTATGGACATACTTTTATCGTAATGAAGCAATTTTAACGGCATGGAAGGCAGCTGCGTTATATGCTTATGATAAGAATCCCCATTATCTTGACATTTTAATGGAAATCATTGGCTTTTATGCTAAAAATTATACAAAATTTGTTATTCATAATAAAGAAAGAGATAGATTTTTAAACATTGACGATATGAAGTGGGGATGTGGAAGAATCATGCCGCAGGGACTTAATGAGTCAATTATAACTATAAGAATGATTCAAGCCCTTGAGATTGTTAAGAATGATCTTCCAAAATCATTTTTAGACGAAATATATCACAGTATGTTTAAGGAAATATTTAAGCTATTAAAGCCACAGGTTAATCAAATTCATAATATTAGATGTTGGAATAACTCAGCGATTGCAGTAATGGGCTTTTTCTTTAATGACAAGGAAATGATTGATTTTGTATTTAATGGTGAATATAACATTATTAGACAAATCAAGGAAGGTGTAACTAAGGATGGATTTTGGTATGAAGGCTCAATCCATTACAATTTTTTCACACTTGAAGGAATTACACCGGCCTTATTATTCTCAAGTATTTATAATTATGATTTTGATTTAGATGCTAAAAATATTATTAGAAATATGTTTATAAGTGCATATAATTATGCGTTTACAAATTTATATTTACCTAATCCTAATGATGGTTGGCCAAGTATCAATTTAAAAACATATAGTTATATTTATAGTGTAGCAGCTAAGGTTTTTAATTCTGATAAAGAAATTGTCAATATTTTAAAGATTATATTAAATAATAAGTATCCAAGAACGACTTTACCCCTATCTAAGCCATATTATATAAATAATGAAATTGCTTTTGAACAATTATTATTAAATACAGATATGGATATTCATAATTATAGTATTATTCCTCAAAAAACATTAAATTTCTCAATGTCAAGCTTTGGTATGATACGTAATGAAAATATGAATGTTTTTGTTAAATATGGTTTGAACGGTCCATCACATGCTCATCCAGACATTATTAATATTGAAGTTATGTATAAGGATGGAATGATAAGCCGTGATATCTCTAATGCAGGATATATATCATTACTTTGTAATGAATGGCATCGAAGAAGCTTGGCTCATAATACAGTCATTATGAATGGCCTTGATATTACTTCTAGAAGTCCGGGTAAAACGCTTAAATATAGTAAAGATCATATAATTTGTGAGGCATTAAATGTTTATGATGGCGTTGATGAAATAAGAGAAATTAAACTATTAAAAAATGGTTTTTCAGATATTGTTCAGATCAAGTCGGCAAATGATGGAGTATTTGATTACGTATTCCATTTAGAAAATGATATCAATTTAGCAATATCAAATGATTTTATTTCAAGTAGCTTAGGCTTTAAAGAAAACGGATATCAATATGTCAAAGATGTTATAAAGTATAATAAGAAAACTGATGTTTTAACATTAGAGGCTAAACGTTCAAATCAAAATATAGCAATTGATTTAGATTTAAAGGACCATGAATTATACGTTGCTAAAACGATGGATAATCCGGTTAATAAAGAAAGAACGACCATAATCATTCGCGGTAATGGTAAAAATATATGCTATAAAATGTCTTTAAGGATTGGTGAGGAAAATGGAAAAAATTAAGCATTATTTTATTGGTAGTGAAATTGAAGCAAAGCCATGTGATCCTGGTGTTACTAGAAAAATATTAGCACATAGTGATAATTTAATGATATGTGAGCTTCATTTTCAAAAAGGAGCTATAGGTAAGCTTCATGAGCATTTTCATGAACAATGTACATATATTATTTCGGGTAAATTTGAATTTAATATAGGCGGAGAAAAAAAGATAATTAGTGCTTGCGATTCTACTTATAAGGAGCCACACATTATTCATGGTGCTGAATGCTTAGAGGAAGGTGTTCTTATTGATATATTTACACCTGAAAGAAAAGATTTTTTGAATAAGGAGGAAAAATAAAATGAAAAAGATTGCAATTGTAACAGGTGGTACAGGTGGAATTGGTTCTGCTATTTGTGAGGAATTAGGAAAAAATGGATATACTGTTATTGTTAATGGTATAGATGATGAAGCTGCTGCAAAGCTTATGCTAAAGCTTAATAAGCTTAATGTGGAAGCTGAGTATCTTCATTTTGACGTAACAAATGAGGATGATGTTAATAAAAATGTAAAGTATGTTGGTGAGAAATATGGTCATATCGATGCATTAATTAATAATGCTGGAGGGCTTGGAGGTCGTTCTCGTTTTGAGACAATGACAACTGAGTTTTATCGTAATGTGCTAGCACTTAATCTCGATAGTGCCTTTTATATGTCAAGAGCATGTATACCTTATTTGAAAAAGGGAGAAAATCCATCTATTATTAATTTTTCATCTAATGCTGGTTGGAATGCTGGAGGACCTGGTGCTGGAATTTATGGTACAGCCAAGGGAGCAATAGTTCTTTTAACAAGAGCTCTTGCTAAGGATTTAGCTGTTGATAACATTAGATGTAATGCAGTTTCACCAGGTACAATCGATACTCCTTTCCATGATAATATTAAAAAGACAAACCCAGCTTTATTTGAATCATGGAAAAATAATATTTTGATGAAGCGCTTTGGACGTCCTGAGGAGGTAGCTTCAGTTGTTAGTTTCTTAGTAAGTGAAAAAGCATCATTTATTACTGGTGAAGTAGTACAAATTAACGGAGGACAAGATTTACTTTAATGGATTATTTTAATAACGCAGTTAAATATGATCCTGTAAATTATTATATTTTATTTACATCTGCTGAACTTAAAAAAATTAAAAATAGTATTTCTTTACCTGACCTTCAAAAACTTAAAGATGATTTGAAATGCTTAGACATTGATTATCCAGCTATCAAGCGCTCCATTTTATATAAAAAAAGACCGGATAATGTTAAGAGAAACGATTATGTTTCGCTTGCGACATATTATTGGCCGAATCCAAAAACAACGACGGGGCTTCCATATATACTTAAGGATGGAATGTCTAATCCCGAGGGAAAAAAATATGATAAGGATGATTTAAGAGAATTAGCTTTTATCGTATATTACAAAGCAATACTTTATTATTTGTCTGATGATATATCATACTATAATGATATTAGAAGGAATGTTTATTATTACTTACTAGATTCTAAAACCGGGATGAATCCTAATTTGGATCATGCTCAAATGATTAAGGGTGTATGTCTTGGAAGAGGAATTGGTATGATTGATTTTACTGCTAATTTTTCATATGCAATCTATATGCTTAAAATACTTAGAGATGAAGCAAAACTTGATGATGAGTTTAATCATGATTTGAGTACCTGGCTTAAAAGCTTTATGAACTGGTATAAGTATAGTCCTGTTGCGATGGAGGAAATAAGAGCTAAAAATAATCATGGTATCTTTTATGATTTTGGACTTGCCATTATAGCTGACTTTTTAAATGTTAGTAAGGAGATTGTGCCTTTATCCTATTCCATGGTTGAAAGAATGAATTCACAAATCGAAGATGATGGAAGAATGCCACTTGAGCAAGCAAGAACGAAATCTAAAAATTATTCTTTAATGGCAGCTAAGGGCTTGTATGATTTTTCCTTGATTGCTCAAAAATATAATTTTAGCCTTTATTATTCTAAACATTGGTCTAACAATAGATGCCAAAAGGATCTTAAATCGGTTTTAAAATTTCTATTAAATGGATTAGTTCTTAAAACTGAGGCATGGCCTTATAATCAAATCATTGAATTTGATGAGACAACCTTATTACCTTTAATTAATGAGTCAGTTAAGATTCTTGGATATGATTATGCTTATCTTAGAAGGCAATTAAATATGGATAAGATAAAATTTAAAGTGTTATTAAAATTGACTGATGTTTTGGGGAATTATTATGAACAGAACGATTGAAAGAGCTTATGATATGCTTGATCTTGTTTCAAAAAGTAAGGATGGCGTATCATTGGCTGAAATTATAAATGATATGAATATTCCTAAAAGTAGTGCCTTTGATATTTTACATAGCTTAGTTTCTTTAAAAATGATTGAACCTAGTAGGTATAATGATAAAAAATATGTTTTAGGTATTAATGCGTATTTTTTAGGAATAAAGTACAGTCAAAGTAAATCTTTAATTGATGTATGTAGTAAATATGTTAATGAATTAGCTGATAAGCTTAAACGTACGGCATTCGTAGGTTTATTGGATGGTACAGATATTATCTATATATATAAATATATGGGAGCTGGAGCAAAGCTTGCAACATGTAAGGTTGGAACGAAACATGAAGCATATGCGACGGCACTTGGTAAAGCGTATATGGGCTTGCTTGATGATAATGTTCAAAATGATTTGATTCATAATATTGATTTTAAAAAGAAAACGTCAAGAACAATTGATAATGCTCTATCTTTAAAAAAGGAACTAAATGATGTAAGGCTTAAAGGATATTCCATTGATAATAAAGAAACAGAAGAACTTATGATATGTTATGGAGCTCCTATTTTTGATTTTACAAATAATGTTATTGCGGCAATATCTTTTTCAGATATGAAAAGCCCGTTAATGTCTGATGATGAAATAGGTAAGGAAATAAGAAATTGTGCTCTAAAGATTTCAAGGGAGCTTGGCTACCAAGCTCAAAAATATTGGTCAGAGGTATAGTATGATTATTAATGATACGGTTAATTTATATAATGTTGCTCAAACTAAATCATATAAGGGTGGCTTAATGCTCATTAGATATCCATCAAATGTTATTTCTAAAATGGGATATGGCGCTAATATTAAAGGAAAAACAAAAGCATTATATCCAGCAATGGCAGAAATTCAAGTGAGAAGCTTTTCTAAATATGTAGATATTACTTTAATGTCAATTGAATCAGATGCACAAATTATATGCTTTATTGATAATATAAGTGTTGGTG
>URFB01000090.1 GCA_900547045.1 uncultured Mollicutes bacterium | reverse complement strand
AATTATAATACCAATAAATCCTTCAACAATATCAATTATAAATTCTCTTTTACCTAAAGCCTTTATATTAGAAAAAATTAATTTATAAAAGCCAACCGCTACAATACTCAATCCTACTACATACCTAAAAATATGCCTAATAACCGTATGAGGTAAAAAAAGAGCCACAATACCAATTAATATAAATGATAGACTAAAATAAAAAAAACGATTAAAAAAAGTTTTTGGCATATTATCAACTCCTTGTAAAAGGCTAAATCTATTATAACAAATATTATCATAAAGTAAAAGAATTAATCCCTTTAAAATGAAAAAAGTAGATAAAAAATCTACTTTAGAATGAGGCCAAATCCTCTTTAATTTTAAGGGCTGCAACTGCTCCATCTCTTACCGCCTTGGATACCTGAAGTAGTCCTCCTACCACATCGCCACCAGCATAAATATGGTCAATATTCGTTTTCATATTACTATCGACCTTAATAAAGCCCTTCTCATCAAGCGCAAGTCCCATATGGTAGGCTAGACTCATACCAGATTGAGTACCTAAGGCAATAAATAAGCCATCTAGCTCATATTCCTTGTTCCCAGCTACAACTGACTTAAGTCTATCTTCACCCTTAAGCTCAGTAATTTTATCCTTAACAATTTTAGCATCAAGCTTAATATCATTATTCTCAGTAAAGATAGTAATATCCTTGCTAAAATGCTTTAAAACATTATATTCGCTTTCCATAAAGGGACCTGCACCTACAAGACCAATTTTTTTGTTCTTAAAAAAGAAGCCATCACAAATAGCACAATATGAAACACCATGTCCATCAAATAAATTAGCTGTTTTAATTTTAAGGCTATTTCTTTTTTTCCCCATTGCTAAAAATAAGCTTTTAGCCTCAAAATCTCCCTTCGTTGTTTTAACATAAAAATGATCAAGCATCTCCACTGATACAACCTCAGCATCAAGCATATTAACACCTAAATCCTCAGCCTGCTTAATTCCCGCAAGAGCTAAATCATTTCCTCTTAAATGATTAACTCCATAATAATTGTCAATATAATGAGCATCCTTTAAGGCTCCATTATCATAGGCAATTATTAAAGGATTTAAATTAAATCTTTTTAGATAAACCCCGCAGGAAATTCCTGCAGGGCCTCTTCCGATTATTATGGTATCGTAAATCATTACTTTATAAAATCCTCAACAAATTGCTTAGAATTATAGCCAATAAATTGCTTAATTGCCTTGCCATTTTCAAATAAAATTACCATAGGAATTGATTGACAATTAAATTTTCTTGCAAGCTCCTCGTTATCATCAACATTTACCTTTGCAAGCACAACGCTAGGATTTTCTGTACAAACCTCCTCAAGGACAGGACCAAGAGCACGGCATGGACCACACCATGGTGCCCATAAATCAACTAATACCTTATCATTATCATTAATAAATTGTTCAAAATTTTCATTATTTAATTCTGTCATTTTTAAAACC
Source organism: uncultured Mollicutes bacterium (assembly GCA_900547045.1). Classification (GTDB taxonomy): domain Bacteria; phylum Bacillota_I; class Bacilli_A; order Acholeplasmatales; family Anaeroplasmataceae; genus CAG-307. Next base: position 3,988 of record URFB01000090.1, on the reverse strand, counting down.
TCGCTTCTATTATTATTTTTATCATAAATCAGATAAATAATCTAATAATTTGCTCATAATAGCTAATTTCTTAAATTTAAGTTTTTTAATACAACATCATTATAGCTTGTTGGATGACATTTATTCTTATCTTTAGATGAAAGCTCTCCTCCACCAGTAATATTGCCAAAGATTTGACCAAAGCCACCCTTATAGTTTAAATATTCCTGAAAATCATTATAATGATTATATGTATAAAAAACATATTTTTGATTAACATCTAGGTCATTGCCATTTCTATCATATCTTGCATAAACGAGACGAGCTGCACCTCTGGTAATATTTTTACCATCATTATATGGTAAAGAAATGAAGTTTGGATCACAATCGGTTCCAGTTGTACCAAAATCAACCTCATAATAGGTATAAGTACCACCACATCCAGAAATATTAGGTAAAACAGGCTCATATGGATATGATGAAGTATTACCACTAAACTTAGAATGGTTTCCTCTCATATATTTTCCCCAAGGTGAGCCCGCGGCTGTTGATGGTCTTGATGTAATATAGTTTTTAGGAACATTATTAAAGGCCATTAGGTAAGGCGCTACCTGATCTAGCGTAATATATGCTCCGGATTCGTAGATTTTATCAACGATATTGCCATTTACATCCTGAATATAATAGGTTTTCTTATCAGCCGAATAAATTGTACTAGAATTTCTGACATATTTAGAGTCACTCTTAGGCTGGTATGAGGATAATGTAGGCTCTTGTGAATCTAAATGATCTGTTCCAGATAGTAAATAATGCTGGGTCCTATAATAGGCATCCATATAGCTTGTAGCCTCATGATAGTTAGCATAAAATTCATCCTTGTCTACATTTTCATATGGGTCAGATGAAATATCACTTGCATTTTCAACCATTACAGAAATTGAATCAGTATGATCTAAATAAGAAACATTAACATAGCATAAGCCCGCCTTACAGGCTGTTAAAAGTCCATTATTATATGATAAACAATCATTAGAAAGGGAAACTGTTAAATTTAAATTATCTAAATTTGTTTTAAGCTCTAAGGTGTTTGATACTGTTAAAACTGATGATGATGTTAAAATGTTAAGTGCATTAGGGTCCTTAGTTGACTCAATAACATCATCCTTACTATTATTAGGTAGGGACTTACAGCTTGTAAGAGCTAAAACTAAAATACCTAATTCAAAAAAATATCTAATCTTCAAAATAATCACTCCTTAAAATATTTATTAATATTTTGAGGATTTAAATAATCCTCAACCCTACCATCAATTTTAAGATTAACCCCCGAAATAGAAACATTACCTAGGTTTATTACAACTAGATTCTTACCTCTAAAATACCTTAAAAATGAAGCTGCCGGATAGACAACAAGAGATGTTCCGGCCACAATTAGAGTATCACAATTGCTTATTTCATAAATAGCCTTCTCAATTTGCCCCTCATCAAGTGCTTCTTCGTATAAAACAACATCAGGCTTAATTATTCCTCCACAGCTACATCTTGGAATAGCATCGAAGGAAATTTCATCAAGACTGTAAAATTTATGGCATTTCATACAATAATTACGATGAACTGAGCCGTGAAGCTCAATTACATTTTTACTGCCTGCCTTTTGATGAAGGCCATCAATATTTTGGGTTATAATCGCCCTAAGCTTACCCATTGCCTCAAGCGTAGCTAAGGCCTCATGACAAGGATTAGGCATTGCATTCTTAAAGACTAAATTATCCTTATAAAATTCAAAAAACTCCTTGGTATTTTCTAAAAAATAATGATGGGAAATAATTTCCTCTGGTGCCTTATTATAGATGCCATTTGCTCCTCTAAAATCAGGAATACCAGAGGCAACGGATACACCAGCACCGCCAAAAAAGACAATTCTATTACTTTCCTTAATAATCCTGTATAATTCTTCTTCCTTCATTATATCCCCCGCCTAGTTTTACCAAACCTTTTTAGCAATATCACGAACTAGCCTAAGCTTAGCCCATTGCTCAGCCTCTGTTAGCTTATTGCCAATTTCACAGCTTGCAAAGCCACATTGAGGTGAAAGACATAAATGGTCAAGTGGATGATATTTGCTCGCTACACGAATTCTTTCAATTATAATATTTTCATCCTCAAGCTTAGCTGATTTGATTGTAATAAGACCTAAAACAACATATTTGTTATCAGGAATAAGCTTTAAGGCCTCGAAGCCACCACTTCTTTCATCATCATATTCAAGATAAAAGGCATTAACATTTTCATGCTTAAATACATATGGTGCAACTCCATCATAGGCTCCCTTTGAAGCGTAGGTTGAATGGAAATTGCCACGACAAATATGGGTATTAATAATTAAATCCTTAGGAGCGCTATTAATAACGTCATTATTAACCTTAACAAAAAGCTGCTTAATTCTTTCAAGACCAAGAATATTAGTATTAAATACTCTTAAAGCCGAATCATCAACTAAAAGCCCCCATGAGCAATCATCAAACTGAAGGTTACGGCAGCCTGCCTCATAAACATCAGCGATAAAGTTCTTGTAGCATTCCACTAAATCTAGAATAACCTCATCCTCATTATTGTAATACTTTAAAGTATTATCAATCGCAAATGGCATTACTAATTGCTCAAGAAATTGAGCAGGTGCAGGAATAGTAAGCTTAGCGACATGATTTTCATCCTCAAATTTATGTAAAAAGCTAAAATGCTTAATAAAGGGATGATTTTTCTTATAGCCCAGACGACCAACTAAATATGTATCATCTAGCATAGCATTCTCACCGTGAAAGGGAAGCCCATTTTCGGTCTTACTATGTTTTATACCATCAAAGCCCCACATAAAATCTAGATGCCAAGTTTTTCTTCTAAATTCGCCATCGGTAATTACATGAAATCCTAGTTCCTTTTGCTTACTAACAAGCTTAGTAATTTCCTCATCCTCAATTTTTGTAAGCTCATCGAGGCCTAGCTCATTATTTTCATATTTAATTCTGGCATCCTTTAAAACCTCAGGTCTTAAGAATGAACCAACATAATCATATCTAAATGGTGTATGCATATTAAGTCTCCAAAATTTCTAAATATTTTTTTGCATGATATTTAGCCATATCTAAATTAAGATCTAGATAATTACCACATTCAATCGGACTTTGACCAGGAATTTTTCCTTCAAAATCAATAATAAATTTCATACATTCAATTACTTCTTTTTTAGTTTCCTCTAAATTAGCAGCACCTGCTAATATTAAATAGAAGCCAGTTCTACATCCCATTGGTCCAAAATACATTGTTTTTTCAGGATATTTATTTCTAAAGAAGGTCGCCCCAAGATGCTCGATTGTATGAAGAGGAGCGGTATTTAATACTGGCTCAAAATTAGGTCTTGTAAGCCTTAAATCATAGGTTGTAAAGACAAAATTGTTAATTGTATCCTCTCTCGATACATATATTCCTGGAAATAGGGTTAAGTGATTAACCTCAAAGCTTTTAATTTTTTCCATATTTTCTCCTATATAATTTTTATGATTTTAGCGGCATTCTTCTTTTTTGGACGAAGAGGCTCTTCTGACACATAGCCAACTGCGATAATTGAAACAATAGTCTCAGAATCGAAAATATTACAAATTTCTTACACTTCTTCGTTTTAAAATTAAATCATTAAAATCAATGAAATCAACTCCATTTCACAAATACATTATAGCATTAAAAGCTAAAAAATTCTATCTTTAAATTCCTGTGATTTTATCTAAAAAAAGAGACTAGCTAATTTAGCTAATCTCAAGCATAAGACTATTACCAATTTTCACATCTTTTATTTTGGTTAACATTTTTTATTTTATTTAGATTATCATTTGATAATAGTTATGATTTTCATTCTTAATAATAGCGGGAATTTGCTTATCATTCGAAAGAAAATTTTTACATTTCCTTATATAAAGCCATATCATCAAGCCTTGGCTCATGAATTAATAATAAA
>URFB01000089.1 GCA_900547045.1 uncultured Mollicutes bacterium | reverse complement strand
ATTAATCGCAATTGGTAAAACATGACCTCCATTATAGTCAATATGCTCACCAATTAAATTAATTCTTCCTGGTGAAAAGAATTTATATTCATAATTTCCACCAAAAATCTCCTTGAAGTCTATTTCATAGCTTTTCATCATAATATCACCCTTCATTTATAGCTACATTATATAATAAAATATATCTCAAAAAAAGATAATTAGTCTAATTATTATAAATTTGTTCTAAAATATTATCTAATTTTTCCTCTACTAATGCATCTTTTTTAACACGTGGCTTATTTGTAATTTTACCCTTAAATATAACCTTTTTTGGCTCCTTTAAAGTTTTCAAATTAACTAACGGATTTTCCGCTACGACAATCATATCAGCGCTTTTGCCAATTTCAATACTTCCCGTTTCCTTATCAATACCGGCAATTTTAGCATTAGTTAGGGTTGCAGTATTAATTGCAAAGCTATTTGATACATGACAAAAATTCTTAAAATAAATTAATTCACGCCACATATTATAATGTGTAACATAAGGACAGGCTGTATCAGTACCTAAACCTACTAAAATATTATTTTCAAGACAAGCTCTTGCACAATCAACGATTCCCTTAAATACAAGCTTACCATTATAAAGGCCTACGTCGTTACAATATAAATCCTTCTTATCAAAATATTTAAAAACGATGGCTGGAGAAATTGTACAAACATGAGCCTGATGGCCTTTCTTAAATAATTGTATCATTTCCTCATCTAGCTCTGCACCATGCTCAATTGTATCAACACCATTTAAAAGTGCAACCCTTACGCCCTCTGGTGATTCAACGTGAGCCGCAACCTTATAACCATATTCATGAGCCTTAGAGCACAAAGCCTTAACTATATCAGCCTGCATTTTTAATGCACCAGGTTCGCCCTTAACCTTCGCATCAAGAACACCACCTGTAATCATTAGCTTAATTAAATCCGGCTTAGTTTCCTTAATCATATCTAAATATTTTAAGGCCGATGGTATATCAACCGCCTCATAGGCTAAAACACCTGCCATGTGACCATTAGGAACTGAAATGGCCATATTTGAGGAAAGAATTCGCGGTAGCTCAGTTGAATTTAAATCTCTAAGCTTTGAGTCAATATCCTGGAGTCAACCTACGGTTCTTATAGTTGTAACACCACTTTTAAGTTCAATTTTAGCATATTTTTTACAAAGTGCTGTAACTATCTTTCGCGTTACAAAATGCTTCATTAAAAAATCAACGGTCTTCTTATTTTGACTCTTACCACCACTAGGATTTCCTGATCCTGGTAAATGTACATGCAGATTAATTAGTCCGGGCATAATATATTTATTTGCCAAATTGATTATTTTATAATCTCTATAATTAGATATATCTTCTGCTATATCCTTAATAATGCCATCCTCTACGACAATTGACTTTCCTTTAATTATACAATCGGAAGCTCCATCTATTATATTTACATTCGATAATATATATTTCACGCTAACACCTTCTTAACATATTATAAATTATTTTCAGCTTAAAAAAAAGCCTTAATATAGAACGAATCTATATTAAAGCCTTCAATTATTCTCTAACCCAACTTGTTACAAAATAGCCTTTGTTTAGATTAGAAAGCTGTCTTTTTAAACCTTCTGTAAGAGGGCATCCTATAATACTTTTATACTCTAAATTAATTTCCTTGTTATTTCTATCTACAGCTCTTAGCTTTTCAACATTGTTATTATTTTCCTGATAATAAATTTTAATATACATTTCTTTACCTTCTTTCTAACCAGAGTATAGCACACTTAACAATCTAATGCAATAGCTTTTGTAAAGTAAATATAACATTTTTAATTATTATGCAACTAAATAGCTTTTTTAGCTAGAAAAATTAGTAAATGGGCTTTTTATTGTCGAATTTTAAATTATTTTATTCGTCTTTACAGGTGCACATAATTTTTAAAATTTCATCATCGGTTTGACTCATGCCAAGGCGAGCCATTTTTCCTACATTTTCAATGGTAGCCTCAACACATGAGGTAATTAAGCCCTCACCTGATTTAAAGCGCTCATGATGTAGAGCCATATAATATCCAAGTAAGGCTGAATCGATAGCCTCTGCTATTTTAGCAGCGCAGGAAGGCTTTGCACCATCACATACCATACCAGAAATAATACCTAAGGCATTTACAATTGTTTGAGAAATAAGCTCCTTAGGACCTGACTTTAAATAGCAAATACCACAAGCAGCTCCAATCGCTGCAAGAGTTGCCCCACAAAAGGCTGATAATCTGCCAATTTCCTTCTTTTGGTCTAGGGTAATTAAATCCGAAACGATTAGGGATCTGAGCATTTCATCTTCCGTTGAATTTAGCTTACTTGCAAAAATATAAATGGGCATTGAAGCGGTTATGCCTTGATTTCCACTTCCAGATAAAATAATTACAGGAAGCGGGCAACCACTCATTCTAGCGTCTGATGCGGCAGCGGCATAGGCTCTAGCCTTAACATTAACATCGTCACCATAGGCATCTAAAAGTAAACGGCCAATTCCCGCACCATAGTGATTGCTCAAGCCTTCCTTTGCAATCGCAAGATTATAATCTATTTGTCTTTTAAGAATATCTCTTAGCTCATCTAAATTAACGGTATTTGCAAAATCGATAATATCAATTACATTTAAACTTTGGTGAAGCTCAGCATCAGCTTGAATTTCTTCAAAATTTTTATCAAGAATAATGTTACCATTATATTCCTTATGACAAATATTAGTATGCTCACCGGCAATGGCTACCTTAGCATGATTTCCACAATTATCATAGCCCTCAAGTTCAATATATAATCTATAGGGCTTATTTGATGGCATTACCTTTATGTTTTGAAGTGCTAAATACTCTCTAATTTTTATAGCATCATCATCCGTTAGGCTTTCAAGCACACTAAAGCCATTATCAAGGCTTTTAGCATAGTAGCCCGCAGCGATGGCAGCCTCTAAGCCCTTAAGGCCCTTCGTTTTAGGGACAATAACGGATTTAACATTTTTAATAATATTTCCACAAATAGTGGCATTTGTATTAAGAGGAATAGCACCAAGCAAATCAACAAGCACTCTTGCACAGTAAGCAAGGGCTATAGGCTCTGTACAGCCCATTGCTGGTATAAGCTCATGCTTTAAAATTTTAATATAATTATTGTACTTTACTTCATCTAGCATAATTATTCGTCCTTTATGTCACGCTTCATAAGCTTCATAGATTCAACATCAATTGTCGAATGATTGAATAAAATATTATATAAGGAATTAATTATTGGAATTTCCAAATTATTATCATGCGCAATTTTATAAATTTCATTAATCGTATTTAGTCCTTCAATAGTTCCATTTTGATTATAGGAAATACTTGCATTCTTCGTATAATGGAAGCCGTAGCTATAATTTCTACTTTCAAGGGAATTACAGGTAAGCATAATATCACCAATACCGGCAAGACCATATAAGGTCTTAGGGTTTCCCCCTACAAAGCTTATAACATGGGCTATTTCATTTAAGCCTCTTGTAATAATCGCATTTTTAGTATTGGTACCCATTTTAGCACCATCAATCATACCGCATATAATTGCAAAAACATTTTTAATAGCTCCGCAATATTCAACCCCAATAATATCATCTGTTGTATAAACTCTAAAATGAGTGTTATTAAAAATAATTTGAAGCTGACGAGCAACAGGAGCCTTATCAGATGCAATTACAACCGCAGTATTTTTCTTTTCTACAACCTCACTAGCAAAGCTTGGTCCTGAAAGGACTGCCAGCTTAAGACTTTTATTTTTTTCATAAAATAAGGTAGAAATACTTTTTCCATTATATAATCCCTTTGATGTGAAAAGATAAATTTTATTAGGATTATTTTCTATGATAGGATTCATAAAATCATAGATAGTAGCAGGGGGAATTGAAAAAAAAATTACATTAGAGAAAGCAATCGCCTCATCAACATTAGATGTAGCCTTAATATTTTTATTAAGCCTGACATCCTTAAAATAGCTTGAATAGCCATCATTTAAGGATTTAGCCTCTTCTGGTCTTCTTGCATAGACCATAACATTATATCCATTATCTGCCACAACACTTGCAAGAGCTATACCCCAGTGTCCAGCACCAATTATCGAAACATTTGCCATAAAATCACCAAAGGTATTTTACCACATTAAAAATCTAAAGTATATAAAAAATAATTAGCATTTGTGCTAATTATTCGATACAAGATTATATTTCTTCCACTTTCCACTGCGCCACCTAAAGATAAAGACAACTGCTCTTGAGCACTCATCGATAGCCATCGCAATCCATATACCCACAAGACCTAAGCCTAAAAATCTATATGAGCCTAAAAGGAAGGAACCGAATACGGCTACAACCCAGCAAAAAATTACAGCTAGAATAGTTGGGAACATTACATCGCCACTTGTTTGAAGGCTTCTTACAAAAACAATGTTAAAGGCACGCCCAATCTCTAAAAATATTTCAACAAGCATGATTCTATGACCTAAGGCAAGAAGCTCCGGGTCATAAACATCAAAAATCCTGAAGGCGTAATTTGAAAGTAAAAAGAATAACACAGCGATTGTAGTTGAAGCACAAAGGGAAATTAAAGCGGTTTGCTTAACCTTTTTATTCGTATCAGCCGTTCTTCCGGCACCAAGTAGCTCACCTATAATAACCTGCATAGCTTGAGATACAGCTGATGTAAACATATATGTTACCATCGCAAACATTGAGGCGTAGGTTTTAATATTACCCATACCAATATTATTACCATTGTATTTTACAATTTGATTTGCACAAAGCTGAATAATAATTTGTGATGAATTGTAGGATACTGATTCTCCACCTGAAGGAGCACCAAGCTTTAAAAGCTTAATTCCCGTTTTTCCCATTTCATCCTTAAAGACTTTAATGCTTAAGCGAGTACCAACCTTTTTGATATAGATAATAAGCATTAAAACAAAACCAATAATTCTTGACCCAGCGCTTGAGATTGCAACTCCTAAAATCGGAAGATCAATTTTAGCGAAGGCTTTAATTAAAAAATAATTTCCAGCGATATTAATTAAATTAACAATTAAATTTATAACCATTGATTCCTTCATACAGCTATTTGCCTTAAGTAAGGATGATAGAGTTGTGGACATTGTTTGGAAAAATAAAAGACCACCTGTAATCATTAAATAAATAAGGGCATCATTGTATGATAGCTCTGGGACCTGAAGCCATTTTAGGAAAAAGCGACCTAAGCCTAAAATAATTAATGAAAAAGCAAGAGAGACAATAAAGTTGAAATAGAAAGCAACTGAATAAACACTTTTTTCATGTAGCTCATCCTTAGCACCCTTATATTGGGTAATTAGAATAATCGCAGCTGATGAGAAAACCGTAAATGCATTAATTATCATATTATTAATCACATTAGCATTGGTAATA
>URFB01000088.1 GCA_900547045.1 uncultured Mollicutes bacterium | reverse complement strand
AGGACATGTTTTACTAGGAATTAGTGAATTTATTTCCAATGCATTTTCAAGCATCATTCAGGAATTAATTTCTATTTCAAGAAATATTTTAGTTTATTTTAATAAAAATACTAAAATTGTTAATATAATCTTAATTGCCATAGGAGTTATCTTTGGTACCTATTGTGCCTTATTTGGAAAAAATACCTTTACACCATGGAAGGGCTTAGATGAAATTCATTGGTATAGCTTTTTACCAATAATTGCTAATTTAGAATATTCCGTTGCGGTAATGATTGATGGTATAAGCGTTAAATGGCTAAAGCTATCATTTGCCATATCATCCTTTATGTGGGCGATATCATTCATGATGCAGGGTGCAGGCTTATTTATCTCAGGCTGCCTTAATAGCCTAAATGGCTGTGCTGCCCTACTTTCCTTCTTTATGATATTATATAAAGAGCATAAGGAAAAGACTAATTAAAGAAAATAAAAGTGTTGATTTATTTCAACACTTTTATTCTATTCTTAAATATTATTCTTGAAAATCAGATAAAGCCTCACTAGCCTTTGGCGCTTCTTCCTTATCGCTTAGGCTTGCAGCCTCCTGCTTCAAATTATCATCTAGCTTATCCTCAAAATCCTTATTTACAATATATTCATAAACGAATTTGTCCTCAAATGGCTTTGAAAAATAATAGCCCTGACAAAATTGAATATTATTCTTCTCAAGATAAATAATATGCTCATGTGTTTCAACGCCCTCGGAAATAACCATACGGTGCATGTGCTCTGCTGAATCAACAAGCATCTCAACAAATTTTTCCTTCATCTTGTTATTATTAATATCCTTAAGGAAGGAACGATCAAGCTTAATAATATCAATTGGCTCCTTTTCAATTTGAGATAAGGCTGCGTAATCAAGCTTAAGACCATCGACGCTAATTCTAAAGCCAAGGTCTCTTAGCCTTAAAAGATTAAGCTTAACCTGATCCATTTTATCATACATCATATAATCTTCAATTTCTAAGACAATCTTATGCGGATTAGCCTTAGTATTATGAAGAAGCTTTTTTAACTCCTCAACTAAGGTATCTGACATTAGCTGCTTAGTTGAAATATTATTAGTATAAATTAGATCATTAGCACCAATATGTGATTGAATTTCTCCCATTTTATTAACAATTTGCTCAACACCCCATTTAGAAATATAGTTAATATCTCCACTTGTCTCAAGCATTTTAATAAATTTATCTGGAGTTAACACTCCCTGCGTAGGATGATTCCATCTTAGGAAGGTTTCAAAGCCTAAAATCTTCTTTTGTCTAATATCTACAATAGGCTGATAATATAAGCAGAATTGTCCATCATCAATCGCGGTTCTTATTTCATTGAAGTAATCCATATTTGATGATTCCTTATTATCAATATCAGATGAATAAATCATATAGTTATCACCACCATTACGCTTAACAACGTAATTAGTTAATTCAAGCGATCTTAATAAGGCCTTATAGCTTGTACCACAGGTAGGATAGATAGCAATAGAAACAGAAACAGTTAAATTAACCGCTGTTTGATGACCATTTTCGTAGGTTTGCTTAAGCCTAACAATAAGGTTAGATACAAGCTCCTCAACCTGTGCATAATTAGCATCATCCTTAACTAAAACAAAGATTTTATCATCACTAAGCCTTGATACAACCGAATGCTCAACACCATTTGTAATACGATAGGAAAGCTCCTGTAAAACCTGATCGCATCGGACACTACCATATAATTCATTTAAACCCTTAAAATTATCAATATCAATTTGCATAACGTAAAAGGAACCGAATTTACCTACTCGAGCGATATAATTTTCAACTATTCCCTTCATCTTCGAATTAGGAATCATATCTGCTGTAAGTACATTCTTATCCTCGCGATATCTAGCCTCATTATGAATCATTAGCCTAATTAAAAAATAGATTAAGGCCGCTATTACCAGCACAGCTGTAATAGTCATTACAATATTAAATGCATTTGTAGCTAACATTATATCACTTACCCTTCTTATCAATATCGACACCATTTTTAGCCATATCTAGTGCCTTATCAAGCGGAACAGCCTTAGAAATTAGCCATCCCTGGAAATAATTAGTTCCCGCTCGTCTTAAAATTTCAGCCTGTCCCTTCGTTTCAACACCCTCAGATATTACAGATAGATTAATGGATTTAGCCATACCAATAATACCCTTAATAATAAGCTGTGAGGTTTTATCATTTTCAAGATTCTTAATAAATTCCTTATCCGTCTTTATAGTATCAATTGGCAATTCCTTCAAATATTGAAGGGATGAATAACCTGTACCAAAGTCATCAAGGTGAATTCTAAAACCATGATTTCTTAAAATATTAAGCTTTTCAATTACAACACTAAAGTTTTCCATTAGGAAGGTTTCGGTAATTTCTACCGCAATTGAGCCTGGCTTAAGCTCATTCTTTTCAAATTCCTCTAATAAAAGACCAACGAATCCGGCCTGGAATAGCTGAGCAGGTGAAACGTTAATGGAAAGGGAAATACCATATGGCTCAAATAATTTAGCAGTTTTAAATACATCTTTTACAATAAAGTTACCTATTTCAATAATTAAACCATTCTTTTCCGCAAGTTCAATATATTCCTGAGGAGATATATTAATATATTTAGGATTATTCCAACGAATTAGGGATTCAAAGCCCGCAATACGATTTTCTAAAACATCATATTGAGGCTGGAAATACATCATAAATTCATTGTTTTCAAGCGCATTAATCAAATCCATTTGCATTTGCATACGGTGATTAATCATATTTTGAATCGTCGCATCATATTTTATATAATCACGATTAATTGATTTTATTGCAACATCAAGCGTAGTCTTTAAGGAATCAATAATATCATCAAGGCTAACATTAGTTTTAGAAACATTTACCACATCATATGATGAATATTTATACTTTACGTACAGGGTATTGTTTTTAATATCAATTGTTTGCTGCAAATTATTAATTAGAGATTCTATTCTCTTAGCATTTTCTTCCTTGATATTGGAATTTAAAACCACAAGGAATAAATTATTTTCAACATGATAGATATTATCATTACCAACATTTTTAGCAATACGATTAGCTACCTCATTAAGAATTGCATTATAGGTAGTTGTACCAAATACACTGCTTATTTCCTCATGCTCAACTAAATCAATTAGCATAAAGCTAATTACTCTATTTAAGCTTTGCTGCTTAATTTTAGAATAATCGGCCACAAGTGAAAAGTAATTAGGAAGTCCTGTAACCGCGTTTTTACTTGTTAAATCCTTTAATCTTTCATTATTCAAATATGAATCCGTTACATCACGACCGATTAAATAATAGGTATAATTATATTTAAAAATAGTAAAATCAATATATCTTGTAGATTCCTTGCCATCAAATGTAACAATTAAATTATCATAATGCTTAATTTCATCCTTAAGGCTTTCACCCGTATTTGTTTTAAAATCAAAAATACTTTTATATGTCTTTCCAATCAAATCCGGAATATTATGATAATTTTCAATAATACGACCGGTTCTTGAAGCACGAATGATAATGGCATCGCTTCTTCTAGCTGAGCGTCTTGAAACTAAAATAAGCTTATTTTGCTTATGAACCGCTAAAATGGAGGCTAAAATGATTAAGCACATTCCAAGTGCCATTACCGCTGATAGGATAATTCCCATTACTACAATACCCTTAATTCTCGCGTTATAGGCATCAAGTGGGAAAAACTGACAGAAATAAAAATCCTTACCAAAGTTAATTCCTGATACAATTCTTTTTTCACCATTAATATAAACTATATCTGAAAATTTATCCTTAGCCTCAACTGAAGCTACAATATCTGAATAATCAGCAGACCCATCAGGATTAATGTAGCTGAAAAAATGATCGTAGCTTAAATTACTATATACATACTCACCTGTTGTACCCTTAAATAGATAAATGCCCTCTAGAGAAATAGGCTCAAAAAGCTTTGCTAGCTCAACTCTTCCAAGCTTATCCTCATACGAAATATATAAATAATATTTATCAATTGCATTAGCTGTTTCAATTACAGTCGCATTTAAAAGGGCCGTTTTAGAAATTGAGCCATTACTAGGATAATCAAAATATTGCTCATAATTATCAATATGATCATTAATTAGCTCAACATCAGTATAATTAGCTGATTCAAATTTATGCTCATAGAAGACAATTTTTTCTGAAACATCAATTAAATTTGACTTTGTATCGTTAATAGTGTCACTATATGTTAATTTCCTGGCTCGATTAGTAAAGCTAGAAATATAAAAAATATTAAAGGTTATTACCATTAAAAATACTAATGCAGTTAATAATATATATAATTTTGTATCTCTTACACGCATAGTAAAACCTCCAAATCAATTCTAGCATAGATAAATAAAAAAAGATAGCATTGCTTGTGCAACTGGCTATCTTAAAAAGACCCTATAGCTTTGCGTCACAGTATCACTACTGCTTTGCTTCTTGTATTATACTTTTAATTGATAAAATTGTCAATTTTTCTAAATTAAAAAATTTATTTTCAAATAATTATTTTTTAAGCTTGCCCTTATGAATATAGTGACAGTCGCAGCAAGGCCCACCAGATGCAAGTGTAGTCTGCCTAATTAATTCTGTCTTTTCCATCATAGCCATATCATATTCAAAGCTACAAATAGCAGGAATATAATCCTCAAGATTTAATTCCTTCATTAAATGACAAATACCGCAGCTTTTAAAGCTAGCTGTATATTCATTTAAATTTTCGCCGTCCTCTATCTCAAATACTGTTGCATAAGGATTTTCACTAAGCTCACTATTCTTAGCCTGAAGCTTTAGCTTCTCTCTTCCCTTGCTAGTAAATACCTTGGTCTTTTTAGCGCTTTTTCTTACGGCTTTGATATTCATAGTCTTAGAATAAAAGCTAGTAATTTCAGATACTGTATAGTGATTTGATACTGAAAGTAAAATAGATGCTAGCATTGCACAGCTTAAAGTATTAAATAAAAATCTATCTCCCTTATCAAACTCATCAATCGTATCAACAATTTCCTTATAGCGCTTTTTTGCAGCCTTCATTACAGAGCCTCCTTTAGGCTCATGTAGCTCCTTTTTTAATTGCTTCCTATAGCTTTTTTTAAATAACTCCCAAACTGTTTTAGGAAAAAATCCATACTTCATCTTATCACTTACCTTTTCTTTATTATAGCATTATTTATTAACTAGAGCATAAAAAAAGATGATTTATTTAAAAACATCTTTCTTCTTACTATTTAAAAGCTAATGGTATAAACGTTTGTATCTGCAATAAAGTTCATTACAAGTTTTTTTGACATCAATTATATATTCAAACATACCATCTTAAATAGTTGTATCATATTTGACACCATTATTTGAATAATTAATGAAATTATATTCATTGATATTTTTGAAATAGTACTTTAAATCCGCTTTATATGCAACATA
>URFB01000087.1 GCA_900547045.1 uncultured Mollicutes bacterium | reverse complement strand
ATTAGCAGGAAATATTATTAACATATGATATAATAGATACGTATTTTAAAGAAATGAGGTAATAAAATGTATAAGAAAAATGTATGGAAAGATGCATCCAATGAAAAGTTCAATGATATTATGCTTTTTTGTGATGAATATAAGGATTTTATAAGCTATGGTAAAACAGAACGCCTATGTGTTAAGCGTGCAACTGAATTATCAGCTGAGAAGGGTTTTAAGCCTCTTTCAGATTATAAGGCTTTAAAGGCTGGAGATAAGGTTTATTTTACTAATAAGGGTAAAAATATTGCAGTATTTGTAATTGGTAAAAAGCCTGTTGTTGAAGGACTTAGAGTTTTAGGTGCTCACATCGATTCTCCAAGAATTGACCTTAAACAAAATCCATTATATGAAAAGGCTGGATTTGCTATGGGTGATACTCACTACTATGGTGGAATTAAGAAATATCAATGGGTAACTACTCCTCTTGCCCTTCATGGTGTAATTTGTAAGAAGGATGGTTCTATTGTTGATGTAAACATTGGTGAAAATCCAGAGGACCCAGTTGTTGGTATCACTGATCTTTTAATCCATCTTTCAGCTGATCAAATGCAAAAGACAGCTGCTAAGGTAATCGAAGGTGAGGATTTAGATATCACTTTAGGTAATATACCTCTTGAGGGTGCTGAAAAGGACGCTGTAAAGGCTAATGTTCTTTCTCTTCTTGCAAATAAATATGATATTGAGGAAGAGGATTTTATTTCAGCAGAAATCGAAATCGTTCCTGCTGGTCCTGCTCGTGATTATGGTCTAGATCGTTCTATGATTTCTGGATATGGCCATGATGACCGTGTTTGTGCATATACTTCTTTAAGAGCTATTCTTGACCAAGGGGAGTGTGAATATACTTCTTGTGCTATTTTAGTAGATAAGGAAGAGGTTGGATCAATTGGTGCGACTGGTGCTCAATCAGAATGGTTTAAGAATATCGTTGCTAAGCTATTAGTTGCTCAAGGATCTACATGCTATACAGACTTAGCTACATGCTTCGAAAACACGAGAATGCTATCAAGTGATGTATCTTGTGCTGTAGACCCACTATATAGCTATGCTACTCCAGAACCTAATTCATGCCTATTTGCTCATGGTATCGTATTTAATAAGTATACAGGTGCTAGAGGAAAGAGTGGCTGTAATGATGCAATGCCTGAATATGTTGCTTGGTGCAGAAATGTAATGGATGAAAACAATATTCATTATCAAACATCAGAGATTGGTAAGGTAGACCTAGGTGGCGGTGGTACAATCGCTTATATCCTTGGAAATTACAATATGAATGTAATTGATGCTGGTGTTCCTGTTCTTAATATGCACGCTCCTATGGAAATTGTTTCTAAGGCTGATGTATATGAAGCTTATCTAGCTTATAAAGCATTTATTGCTAAAAACTAAGTAAAAAAGAAGCTACAATCCTTAATTGGATATAGCTTCTTTTTTTACTTTAATAAATCTTTTGCCTGCTCAAGTGCATATGGTGAAACCTTTTCACCAGAAATCATTTTAGCAATTTGAAGGATTCTTTCATCCTTATTCATTTTATTAACTCTTGTAAGAGTTCTTCCATCTAGCTCTTCCTTGTAAATATAAAGCTGATTATCAGCAGCGGCTGCGACCTGAGGAAGATGGGTAATCGCAATTACCTGGCATTCCTTAGAAATTTGCTTGATTTTATTGGCAATTTCAAAGGCTACACTTCCTGAAACTCCAGTATCAATCTCATCAAAAATCATTAATGAAAGCTTTGATTCATGAGCAAAATAAGCCTTAAAGGCTAGCATGATTCTCGACATTTCACCACCTGATGCCACCTTAGCAAGGCTTTGTAAAGGCTCACCTAGGTTAGTCGAAATTAAAAAATCAATATCATCAATACCGGATGATGTAAAGCCATCACTTGACAAAGGATCACTAAAGCTCTTAGCCTCGAAGGAAATTTCAAATTTAGCATGATTAATTTCTAGCTCCTTAAGCATAAGCTCAATGCTTTGACTGATCTGCTTAGCTCTTTCCTTACGGTAGCTACTAAGCTTTTTACCTGATTCAATTAAAAGCTCGTAGCTCTTCTTTAAATTATCATATTTTTCCTTTAAAAGACCATCATAATTAGTAACTAAATCAATTTTAAGCTTTAAATCAGCGGCGTATTTAATAAGACCTGCTAAATCGTGATGATACTTAAGCTTTAAATTATCGATATGCTGAAGCCTTTCCTGGGCATTATTAAGCTCGTCCTGATCATAATCAAGACCTTTAATATAGTTCTTTAAATCACTTAAGGCATCCTCAAGATTATAATAGCCCTCACTAATTTTTGAGGCTGTTTCATCATAATTCTTGTCAAATTCCTTAATTCCATTAATATTTTCTAGAGCCTTATAAATATTATCAAGACTAAAATATTCATTATCTAGGCAATTAATAGAATCCTTTAAAGCCTCAAAGATTTTATCAAAGTTCTTAAGCTTAGCTATTTTCTCTTCAAGCTCTGTATCCTCATTAGGCTCAAGATTTAAGCTAGAAATTTCCTTATAGATAAATTCGTAATACTCAAGCTGGCTATTCTCCTGTTCTTTTGATTTCAAAATCGTTTTATATTCATCTAAAAGTGAAAGATAATTATTATATTTTAATAAATAATCTCCTAAAAGATTATTAAAAATTTCATCATTTTCAGGATCAATTAAATTTAAATAATTATCCTTATTAATAAGTCTAATTGTATCATTTTGCGTATGAATATCCGCAAGTAATGCTCCCAATCCCTTTAAGATTTGCATATTAACTGATGTACCATTAATTTTTGCGCTTGACTTTGTTTTCGTAATCTCTCTTTGAATTAAAACCGTATCGGCATCCTTAAGTCCATGATTAGTAAGATATTCATTAATTGCATCATTACTATCAAAAAGTCCTTCTATTAAGGCCTTAGACTCACCATATCTAATTTGACTGCTATCGGCTCTATCACCAATTAATAAACCAATTGAATCAATAATTAAAGATTTACCGGCACCAGTTTGACCAGTTAATACGGTAAATCCTTTTTCTAAATTTAAGCTAATATCATCAATTATTGCAAAATTTTTAACATGAAGCTGCTTAAGCATATTATCATTCCTTTCGGTGTGAGGCTTCTACAACTGCATTAATATCTATGTGCCCCTTATCCTCCATTGAAATTAAAGCCAAATATTCAATATTTCCACTTCCGCCCTTAATAGGACTATAGCTTAATTTATTAATATATAGGCCTTCCTCATTTAAATATTGATAGAGCTCTCTTAATATTTTAACATGGGTCGCAGAATCCTTAATAATTCCCTTATTAATCATTTTTCCTGCTTCAAATTGAGGCTTAATTAAGCATACAAGCTGATTTGAGTTTGTCAAATACTTCTTTAAGGCAGGAATTAAATGCTTAATTGATACAAAGGAAACATCCATTACTAAATAATCAATTTGATCAGTAATATTAGTATCTAAAATATTAGTATTTTCCATGCTAATAACTCTTGGATCATTTTTTAGTATTTCAGAAAGCTGAAGGCTTCCCACATCAACGGCATAAACCCTTTTAGCTCCATGCTGAAGGGCACAATCAGTAAAGCCACCGGTTGAAGCGCCAATATCAAGGACCGTTTTATCCTTAAAATCTAGCGAAAAGGCCTTAATAGCCCCTTCAAGCTTTAAGCCACCTCTTGATACATATTTAAGAGGATTGACGATTTTAATTTCACCATCTTTATAATCGAAGCTAGGATTGGTAATTTGCTTATCTGAAACATATACATTACCTTCCTTGATTTCGTTTTGAGCTCTTGTTCTTGAGGTAAAATAGTTATTCTCAACTAAATACTTATCAAATCGCATAATTCTTCAGCTCCTTAGTAAGTGCTTCATCATCAAGCTTAAACATTTTTTGTAAATCATTTAAGGATGCCTGTGGTATGTAGCTATCTGTTGGAATTGAAATTTGCTTCAAATCAATCATAAGCTTCTTTGTTGCGACAATATCGGCAATTGATTCACCAAGAGATCCATCCTTAATGACCTGCTCAATTACATAAATAGGAAGCTTATAGCTAAATAATTTTTCAAGTAAATCATCATCTATAGGATTAATAAAGCGGGCATTTATAAGCATTATATCAAGCTTATTTTCTTCAATAATATGCTTAATTCTTAAAACATCTGGTCCGTAGGTAATAACAATTGCCTTAGTACCAGAGCAAATCTCCTCCCAAGAGGTAGAATTAATCTCTACATCTGTGCTATATTCCTCATTTAGCTTAGGATATCTAACCACTACGGGCTTGTTTAGGCTAAATGCAAATTTAATTAATGCCTTAGCTTCTGCCAAATTTTTACCCATACAAATTTGAACATTTGGCATTGATTTAAAGGCTGCGACATCATAAATTCCTTGATGAGTTGAACCATCCTCAGCCACAAGACCTGAACGGTCAAGACCAATTATGACAGGTAAATTTCTTCTAGCAATATCATTTAAAAATTGATCATAGGCTCTTTGAGCAAATGTTGAATACATTAAAAGGGCAACCGGAACACCATTTAAGGCTAAAGCTCCAGCCATTGTAGTTGCATGTTCCTCAGCAATACCAACATCATAAATTGAATCAGGATAAAGCTTTTGGAATTTATTTAATCTATTTCCAACCATTGTAGCGGGATTAATTACAATGAACTTCTTTTGGGCCCTAAGCTCAATTAAGCCCTTAGCAATAATTTCACTATAGGAATATTCATTTTCTTTATATTCCTTTAAACGCTTTCCATTTTCAATATTAAAGGGTCCAATGCCATGATATGTACCAAGCTCATCATCCTCAGCATTTGAATAGCCTAAGCCCTTTTTCGTAATAAAATGAACTAAGCAAGGCTTTTTAGATTTTTTAACTCTTTCTAAAACCTTTATAATGGTTTTAATATCATTTCCATCATAAGGACCATAATAATCAAAGCCTATATCCTCAAACATATTATCTGATTGAATTAAGCTTTTAATTGCTCTTTTAATTTGATGGAATTTACGAACTATAAAAGGAGGATTAATAAAAATTAATGCTCTTTTAATAAAACGATAGAATTTTGTTGAGCGCATTACATTAAAAAGCTTTGCGGTAGCTCCTACGCTTTTAGAAATTCCCATCTTATTATCATTTAATATTATAATAGGTCTTACTCCATCAATTGTACTAACAAAGTTTAAACCCTCAAAGGCCATACCATTTGCAATTGAGGAATCACCAATAATAGAAACAACATCATTTATTGGCTTACCTTCCTTTTTAGCAAGCAAAAAGCCTGCTTGAGCTGATATAGAATTAGAACTATGACCAGACTCCCAGCAATCATAGCTTGATTCATCATAATTAGTAAAGCCATTAAGACCATTAGTTTGTCTTAGTGTCGCAAAATCCTTAGCGCGACCTGTTAAAATTTTATGTGTATATGCTTGATGTCCAACATCAAAGATTAATTTATCATTTTCATTATTAAAAACCTTATGAAGACCAACTGTAAGCTCAACAA
>URFB01000086.1 GCA_900547045.1 uncultured Mollicutes bacterium | reverse complement strand
ATCAAAAATCAATTTCATCATTTTATGAATTGCTAGATATTATAAAAAAGCTTCTAATTAAAATTATTAAGCCACCTTTTATTAGCTTAATTATCAAAAAAACTAAAAATAAAAAGCAATTTTATAAGACACATCCTTATTTAAAAAAGGATAAATATGAGCTTTTTTAATATTTTTTTATAATAATGCTCTATTTTTCTACATTTTTTAAAAAACTTATGCTATAATAAACTGTATAACTTTAGGAGGTTTTTATTGTGGAAAAATTATCTGAACAAGAAATTATAAGAAGAGATAAGCTTGCAAAATATAAAGAATTAGGAATTGACCCTTTTGGTCAAAAATTTGATGTAACAGGCCACAGCGTTGATATTAAAAACGAATATAAGGATATGACTCATGAGGAGCTTGAGGAAAAAGAGATCAACGTAGCTGTAGCTGGTCGTATTATGTTCATCCGTAAAATGGGAAAGGCTTCCTTCTTTGCAATTCAGGATAAGGAAGGCTTTATCCAAATTTATATCCGTAAGGATATAGTTGGTGAGGATCAATATAACCTGTTTAAAATGGCTGATATCGGTGATATCGTAGGAATCAATGGTCACGTTATGCGTACTCAAACAGGTGAAATTACTATTAAATGTACTAAATATACTCACCTTGTAAAGGCTTTAAGACCACTTCCCGAAAAATTCCATGGACTTCAAGATGTTGAGGAGCGTTACAGAAGGCGTTATCTTGACCTTATTATGAACGAGGATGCTAAGCGTGTTGCTATCCAACGTCCAAGAATTATTCGTGCTATGCAGGAATACTTTGATAGTCATGATTTTATCGAGGTAGAAACGCCTGTTCTTCAAAATATTCAAGGTGGAGCTACTGCTCGTCCATTCATCACTCATCATAACGCTCTTGACGCAGACTTCTACTTACGTATCGCAACTGAGCTTCATTTAAAGCGTCTTTTAGTTGGTGGACTTGAAAGAGTTTACGAAATTGGTCGTATTTTCCGTAATGAGGGTATGGACCGTACTCATAACCCTGAATTCACAACTGTTGAGCTTTACCAAGCATTTGGTGATTTAAGTTCAATGATGGAGCTATGTGAGGGTGTAATTCGTCATGCTGCAACTAAGGTGATTGGTAAGACTGAATTTAAGAATCCATTTAACCAAGATGGTGAATTAATTAACATTGAAAAGCCATTTAGAGTAGTTACTATGTGCGATGTAATTAAGGAACAAACTGGTGTTGATTTTAAAAATAATAACTATACTTTTGAGGAAGCTGTTGAATTAGCTAAGAAGCATAATGTACCAGTTGAGCCTCACTTCATTTCTGTTGGTCATATTATTAATGCCTTCTTTGAGGAATATGGTGAGAAGACTTTAATTCAACCTACATTCCTATGTGGGCACCCAATTGAGATTTCTCCACTTACTAAGAAGGACCCTGCAGATCCTCGCTTTGTACAACGCTTTGAACTATTTATTGGTGGTAAGGAATTTGCAAATGCCTATACTGAATTAAATGACCCAATTGATCAAAAGGATCGTTTCCTTGAGCAATTAAAGGAAAAG
Source organism: uncultured Mollicutes bacterium (assembly GCA_900547045.1). Classification (GTDB taxonomy): domain Bacteria; phylum Bacillota_I; class Bacilli_A; order Acholeplasmatales; family Anaeroplasmataceae; genus CAG-307. The sequence goes on along the minus strand of URFB01000086.1, from coordinate 4,017 downwards.
GATGCTGGAAATGATGAAGCAAATGAAATGGATACAGATTTCGTAGAAGCGCTTGAATATGGCATGCCTCCAGCTGGTGGTATCGGAATTGGTGTAGATAGACTTGTTATTTTCTTAACTGAATCTACTACTATCCGTGATGTAATTCTATTCCCTCAAATGAAGACAAGATAGTGGTGAGATTGTGGATATCTATACTGACTATGGAAATTGGAAATTTGAAAATCATGAATTAATAAACGCTTTAATTGCCTTAAAGAGTAAAATAATATCAAGATTTTCACATACAATACTTGTTGTAGATTATTTATATGATAAGCGTGTTAAGGAAGGTAGCCTTGATGAAACACTTGAGGTTATCTTTGAAACCGGCTTTAATTATATTCACGATCATTTTATGACTATTCAATCAATCTTAAAAAGTGAATATCGTGGAAACATCAAAGAAATGGATAAAAATGCTAAAACAATTAATCTTCTTCTTTATGTTCAGGATTTTGAAAATGAATTAATGAATCGTCCTAATTATAAGGATGATGATTATAAGAAATTATCTGATTTTGAGGATAAGGTTAATGAATATGTTGAACGTCATGAGGAAATTCCTGATGCTTACTTTGGAATTCTTGATGATATAACAATTCAAATATTTGATGATTACCAAGGTGTTAATGAAATCATGTATGAGGTTGCATTAGACTTAGATTTAATTAAGGATGATGAAGCTGAGGATTCCATTGATGCAATTTTCGGTAAAATGTTTTAAGGAGTAGCCTAAAAGCTACTCCTTTTTTATTTTAAAAAAGAACCATGCGCTAGCATGATTCTTCTTTTTTTATTTATTTTTTCCACTCAACCTTTAAGCTTCCAATATAGCTTGTATTATCACCTGTTGAGCTTTCGTAATAAATACCAAAGCCACCATTAGTGTTTGCAGTAATTTCAGCCTCTAGGTCAACTGAAGCTAAATAACCCTTATCAACTGCTGTTTTAGGCTGCTCAGCAGATGTTTCAATATGAGTATATAGCTTACCATCCTGAGTCCATACATTGATAGTACATTCAGTTAAATATACAGATGTTGATTGAGACTGTGCAAGTACTGTTACAACTTGTTTTCCTTCAGCATCAAGACTAAGCTTTACAAGTTTAACAATTGTAGAGTCACCACTTTCTCTTTCAATACGAACAGCATATCCTGTCTTTGTCTGAGCATCATATTTAATTCTAACCTCAATAAAGTTACCCTTTGAACCAAAGCCTTGAGCTGCGGTCTTTCCAGGAGCAACCTTCATTGTAAGTCGCATATCACCGTATGTACCATCAACAGGAGTATAATCAATTTCACTAAATGGAACACTTGTAGATTTTGAACCATTAAAGTATAGTCCAGTATAACCCTTAAAGCCATTCTTAGCACCTGTACCATAAGAAGCATTATTTACAATCCAATAGCCAGGTAAAATAGTCATATTGTTATCAGTTGCAAAGGCTTCTAGATTAACTTCATATTCATTAAAGCTCATTACACCATCGTTACTAATAGGAGCATCACTTAGAACACTTACAGCTTCAGCGTAATCTGAACGAATATGCTTAGATTCAACAGTAGCCTTTAGATATTTTCCAACCCAAGCAGGATGAATTACAATTGATTTTAAAGGACTAGTTCCTCTACCAGTTGCGACATGAATTGGATTAGTACCATTTACATCATCACATACGTACCAATTAATTCTTGAATTATCAGCTCTTACTCCTAAATTATTAATATCATATGATACCTTAGCAGTACCATCAGTATTTTGAATGATTTGCAGATTGCTAGCCTTATCAATTGGTAAAATTGAAGGCTTAACATTAATCTTTACAGCCGCTGCAAGACCACTTTGATCACGAGCAGTAATAATTACATCGACAGCTTCCTCTTGTTCATTTGTAGCAGTCACGATGCATGAGCCATCTGCTTGAGGAGCAAGAGATACAAGACCCTTATGAGCTTCGTCTACTGACCAGCTAACATTAGCATTAGCGTTATAATCTGTATTTTGAGGTCCTGAAATAGTATATTCTAGCTTAGCAGTTGATGCATTAGCAGAACCAGTTTCAAGGTTTGAAGATGTTGTAGTCAAGGCTAAATTTGTAGGGACATCTAGACCACCTAGGCTTGTAACTAATGCCTTTTGTCCAAGTGGATCCCAGTCATCATTTCCTCTTAATAGATTATAAACATTATAAGTTACATTTCCTTTTGAATTAACAAGCTTATAAGCCTTTAAAGCTTGAGTACCAGAAATATCAATACCCTTATCCTTATTTATACCACCATCAGAAAAATCAATTTGAACACCATTATAGCTTACATTTGAATAATAGCTTCTATATGTATCTGATAAAATATCACACCAACCAATTTTATATGTTTGAGAACCTGTAGAATCATGGAATCTTGAATCAATTACATTAAATCTTCCAGCACCCTTTACTAAATATTGATGTGGATCAATTCCAACATTAATATGTGTAATATTAAAATCACAATTTAATAAGGTAACACCACTAGATCCACCCCATGGCTTAGATGCATAAAAATCAAAATCACAGTTTAAATAAACTGCCTTAGATGAGCCATTTAAAGAATCATCGGTAGATTCCATATGGCAATCTACATAAAGAGCACGAGCATTACTAACAAATGGCATCATATTTAATCTACTTATAAATGCAACATTACGGCAATATAGCTTATCTCCGCTATATGAACCTAATTGACATTGTGTAACATCTGTCGAACGCTTTTCATGATTTAGGGATGTATTTAGAGCATAATCTAAATCAATATTGCAATATCCACCAACCGTTAAATTTTCAATTTGGAAACCATCACCTGAAATATTAAAGCAGGTTGGGTTTCCTCCATCATAGCCCACATTATGTCCATAATTGAAGGCGATAACTACGTTTCTGTAATCGTCAGTTAAGCCTTGCCATTTCATATTTGCACAGTTCTTTTGAATTGTAAAGGCTTGATCTGTTGATGATGAATCAGGATCATGAGTCCAATAAACACCTGGTGCCATATAAATCACCATTTGTTCTTCTTCAGTACCATCTGTAGCTGCAGCTATAGCCGCATTAATATCATTATAAATATAGCTATGGCTAGATACTTCCTCATCAGTTAAACGACTATCAAGCAAAATAGCCTTTTGACCTAAGCTAACAAGCTTGTTATCCCAACCATAGGTAAATGAAGTATAATCATCATTAAGAGTTACAGCGTATTGAACGCCTAAATCTCCACTTATAATATCATTTAGCCAATCACCATAGCTTCAAACATAACCAAAGGATTTGGCAATAGAATAGGCATCAGTAGCATTATCGCCCTTTTCTCCAGTGTCGCCTTTATCTCCTTTGTCGCCTTTAATAACACCTAAATTTATCGTTGTACCATCAGTATAAGTGATAATCAATTCATTCTTTTCATTGTATTCAACCTTAGCAATTCCTTTTCCTGTATCTCCTTTGTCACCCTTTGAGCCTTGAATTCCTTGATCACCCTTGTCGCCCTTTTCTCCTTGGTCACCCTTAACACCACATGCAGCAAGTCCAAAAATTAAGGACGCACCACAAAGGGAGCCTAGGACAGACTTTACAATCTGTTTTTTCATTCTTCTTTTCTCCTTTTCCGAGTTATTACTATTAAGCTAGAATAGCCTGAAAAATTTCTACCTCTACAATAGTAAGCAATTATCTTGAAGAATAATATAAAGCTAGTTCTTTATATTTTTTAATAAAATTGAATAACTCTATCAGCAATAATACTAAAAAAACTTCTTTAATAAATGCCATAACAAATTTGAAAACGTTTTCTTTAACCAAGCATATTATAAGTTATATTAAGCATATTGTCAAATATAATTATAAACACATTTATAACGTTTAAAAAGCAATTAAAGGAGCAGCTTTACTACTCCTTTAATTAATTAGATATATTAAATTTTAGCTACTCTC
>URFB01000085.1 GCA_900547045.1 uncultured Mollicutes bacterium | reverse complement strand
TGTTTATTTAATTGCACTTCCAATTGTAAGAATTATTATGAACCCAATGCATTTAGTTCAATTTTATCGTGAGCTACCTCGCTTTGTCTTAGCCCTAGTTTTAATTTTATTAACACCAGAGGGTGTTTTAAACATATTATTTATTATTATCGGTGTTGTTCTAATCGTAATTGGTATTATTACTATTATAGGCTCATTCTATACAGAAAGAATTGTTAAGTAGGATTTAATTCCTACTTTTTTAATTTAATCGAAGAAAAAAATCACCATAATTTACAGTGATTTTTTATATTTATAATCATTTTTCTTGTCATTTTTATAGCTTAGGGTTGCGATACATTCTAGATTAAAGGTTCTTGGGAACATATCAAAGGCCTCAACCTGATTTAGATGGTAGCCAACATTTGAAAGCTTATATAAATCTCTAACCTGGGTTTTAGGATCGCAGGAAACATAAATGATTCTTTTTGGCTTAAGCTTGCCAACTGATTCAATAAATTGATCAGTAGAGCCATCTCTTGGAGGGTCCATAATTAATACATCAATGTGCTCACCAGCAGCGGCTAGCTTGGTCATAAATTTAGTTGAATCATCATTAAAGAATTTAATATTTTTAATATTATTAATTCTAGCGTTAAGGCATGCATCATGATAAGCATCAGGATTTAACTCGACACCATAAACTTGCTTACAGGCATGAGATGCTAAAAGGCCAATGGTACCAACACCACAATATGTATCAAGTAAAATATCAGATGGTCCGACATTAGCATTTTCAATTGCTTTTTTATAAAGCATATTCATACCAATCGTATTTACCTGGTAGAAGCTTCTTGATGAAATTTTAAACTTAAGCTTGCCAATTGTATCATAAATAAATCCCGGACCGTAAAGAACACGCTCCTTATCACCTAATACGATTGAGGTCTGGCGAGGATTAATATTTTGAACAATCGTAGTAATACCAATGTTTAAATTAATTAGATCCTTACATACATTCTTACTGCCAGGGAAGAAGTCACCATTTGTAACAATTACAAGTAAGATTTCCTTTGAGTTAAAGCCATATCTTACAAGCACGTGTCTTACAATTCCCTTTCTTGTTTTTTCATTGTATGGTTCAATATGATTTTTAGTTAAAACTTTATTGAAGGCGTTAATTACCTCAGTAGCCTTAGTAGCTTGAATCTTACAATCCGATACAGGAACTATTTTATGAGTTCCTTCCTCATAGAAGCCACAAACAACATTATGGGTCTTAGAAAGCTTATAGGTCATTTGGCACTTATTACGATAGTTATAAGGATTTGGCATTTTATTTAAAGGCTTAATCGTTATTCCCTTAAATGATTGATAAAGATTTTTTAAATAGTCCTCCTTAAGGGCGATTTCAGCGTCATATGACATATGCTGATATTGACATCCACCACATGATTCAAAGTATTGACATTGGGAGTTAATACGAGAAGAAGAACGATTGATAATTTTTTCAAGCTTAACAGGTACCCTTTGATCCTTAGCAATTGAAAAAACACCTATCTCCTCAGGAAGCATATTAGGAATTTCATATTCTTTATTATTGTATTTAACTATACCATTACCATTGTAGGCTTGCTTAATACATTTTAATTCAATTGATTTCATTTTTGTTTTTTCCATATTAACCCTCCTAGAAAATAAAAAAAAGGCTTTATAGCCTCTAATTACAAATTGGTGGACCGTTAGAGACTCGAACTCTAGACCCACTGATTAAGAGTCAGTTGCTCTACCAACTGAGCTAACGGTCCATTTGCTTAAGTATGCATTCATAATTATACACGAAAACCTTTCCTATTGCAAGTATTTTTTTGAAAAAGTGAAAAAAATCGAAGAAAATCTTTAAATTTAAAGAAAAAATTCTTAATTTATAGTGTATTAAGTCAAAATATAATCTGAAAGCTAATTTTTTGATTTGTATTTTTAAACTATATTTATGATTTTATGCTATAATATATAAGAGACATTAAAGGAGGTTTTTTAATGAAGCAAAATTATCAAGAATCTTTTACAAAAGCATCTCGTATTTATTTAGCCCTAGAGGACGAAATAAGAGAGATGTATAGATATGATACAAAGCCTCGTATTAAGCAAGAGGATGCGATTAAGTCATTTGATTTACTTGTGCAATTAATTTTCTTAAATTTATGTGCATTAGATAGTATTGTTAATGAAGATGAGCTTAAATTTATTAAGAAGCTAACTCTTGAGGAGGATATTATTGATTTTATTAATGAAAATAAAGCTAGTAAAATTAGCTGGTCACAAATTAGCTCAGCTAATTTAAATCAGGAGCAATATAGAGACTTCCTTGAATATGTTTCAAATGCAGCATCTTTAAGGATTAATTCCTTCATTATGCTTATTGCATCTATTGATGCATTAACACAAAAAAATTATCTTTATCGCTTTAAGCAAGGCTTTAAGGAGCTTGCTATGTGCTTTGTTTGTGCGAATAACAAAAAAGACTATAATTATGAGATTGATCAAATCCTTAATAAAACATTCATTTTTAAATATCGTTCCTTAAAAACTATTTTCTCAATGGCTAAGCATGAAGAAATTAAGTGATAAGGTTTCTTATTTAGAGTCGTCCTTTAATCCGCTTTCAGCTGAGGTTGTAATGATTAAAAGGAATAATCTAACTGTCTTTTATGATTGTGGGGCATCAGATGAGGCATTTGAGCTTATTAATAATTGTCCTGGTGATAAAATTGTGGTACTATCACACTTTCACGAGGACCACGCATTTAATGCGTTAAGATTAGATATTCCTATTTATTGCTCAAAATATACTTTAAAAAGAATACCTAATGGTGTTTTATATAAGCAGGGTACTGATTTTAAGATTTATGATTTTCCATCTTTTCATTCAAAGGGCTGTTTAGCAATTTATCTTCCAAATGAAAAATTATTAATGATTGGTGATGGTATTTATCCTAAGGATGAAAGATATTATAATTTAAGTATTATTAATAACCAAATTAAATTTTTAAATGATTTAAATATTGATAATATTTTAATTTCGCATAAGAAGCAATTTATATATAAAAAGGATATAGTATTAAATTTCCTTTTCAATTTAAAAAAATCATTTGTAAAAGGTGAAAATATAAAAGAGGTATAATATGGAAAATATTAATATAAGTAGAGTTTTAATTGATGATGATAATCCAAGTATTACTTGTAATGACCAGCTATGTAAGAAATGTAAGCTATGTCAAAAGACATGCCATAATGATATGGGAGTATTTGGATTTTATGATCCCCTTAAGACAGGTGGACACGCCATTTGTATTAATTGTGGACAATGTATTCAGGCTTGTCCCTTTAATGCCATAAGAGCAGTTAGTGATATTGAGCGTGTTGAGGAGGCTTTAGCCGATAAATCTAAGGTTGTAGTTTTTAACACCGCACCAGCAGTAAGAGTTGCGATTGGTGATGCCTTTGGCTTTGAAAGAGGAAGCTTCCTTGAGGGTAAGCTTGTAGCTGCTATTAAGGCACTTGGCGCAAGCTATGTGCTTGATGTAAGCTGTGGTGCTGATTTAACAATCATGGAGGAAGCCTCTGAGCTAGTTAGTCGTCTTGAGAATAAAAGCACTAATTTTCCTATGTTTACCTCATGCTGTCCTGCATGGGTTAAGATGGCTGAATACTTTTATCCCGAGCTTTTAAATAATTTATCATCAGCTAAAAGCCCTATTGCTATGCAGGGTACAATTGTTAAGACCTATTTTGCAAGCAAATTAGGAATTAATCCTAATGATATTGTAAATGTTACTGTAGCACCATGCGTTGCTAAAAAGACTGAAGCAAGAAGACAAGAGCTAAATGCTAGTGATGCATCAAGTCCTGATGTTGATATCGTAATTACCACTGTTGAGCTTCAGGAATTAATTAAGAAGCATAATATTGATTTTGCAAATCTTTCTGATGCGCATTTTGATTCTATCTTTGGTGAGGGCTCAAGCTCTGGTCTTATTTTTGGTAATACAGGTGGTGTTTTGGAGGCTTGCCTAAGAACTGCATATTATCTTCTTAATGGTCACAATATGGATGAATCTAAGCTTCAGGAAACTCAAAAAATTAGAGGAATTGATAATTTAAAGATTATGGAGGTTGATTTAGGTAAGTATAAGCTAAATGTAGCTGCTGTAAGTAAAATGTCTGAGGTTAAAAAGCTAATTGAAGAAATTAAGGCTGGAAACATTAAGCTTGATTTTATTGAGGTAATGGCCTGTGATGGTGGCTGTGCTAATGGTGGTGGACAGCCTAAATTTAAGCGTCCTGAGGCTTTAGCTACAAGACAAAATCGTAATGCGGCCCTATATTCTAAGGATGCAACTGCTCAAGTTAGATATTGTCATGAAAATCCTAATATTGTAAGATTATATGATGAATATTTAGCTAGTCCTCTAAGTGAAAAGTCTCATGAGCTTTTACATACTCATTTTATTAATCGTAGTAGTGCTCTTGGAAGTGATAATTAATGAAAAAGCTTTTTAGTATATTAATAGTATTTACTTTAATTTTACTTGCATCATGTTCTAGTCAAAAGGTTTATAATTTTTATTTACCAGATGGCACACCTGCCCTTGCGGTTGCGAGCATAATTAATAAGAGCGATGAAAGAATTAAGCTTAATTTTGTCAATGCAACAGAAGTTGCTGGTGCTGTTTCATCTAGCGACTGTGATATGGCAATTATGCCAACTATTTCAGCTGCTAGCCTTTATGCAAAAAAGAATGTGAAAATTAAAATGATTTCAAATAATGTCTTTGGCTCTTTATATTTAGCATCTAAAACCAAAATTGAAAATGTATCAGGGCTTAAGGGACACCTTGTTTATGCAACCGCTGGTACAACCATTGATATGCTAAAATATATTTTAGATAAGAATGCTATTAAATATAACATGTCAAGTGAGATTATAGCAGATGAGGTATCTATTACAACTGCCTCAAGTGCTCAGGAGATAATTCCTTTATTAAATAAGAATAGTGAGGCCTTTGGCGTTTTAGGAGAGCCTGTATTATCTAATGCTCTTTTAAAGGTCGAAAATTTAACTATCGCGCTTGATTTACAAGCAGAATATGGCAAAATTAATAATACTGAATCCTACCCTCAGGCTTGCTTTGTAGCTAAGGATGAGATGATTGATAAGCATAAGGATGTTATTTTAGATGTAATTGAATTGCTTAAGGTAAATAAAGAATTTTTAGGTCAAAATATTGAAGCTCTTAATCCCTTATATGAAAAATGCAATTCTTCCTTAAAGAGTATTAGCTTTAATAGTGATTTGATTTCAAGATGTAATATTGATTTTAAGCTTGCTAGGGATATTAAGGATGAGGTATCATCATACGTTAAGGATTTAGGAAATATTGAGCTTGATGATGAATTCTATTATTAAAAAATATAAAAATCCTATCATTTATCTTATAACAATAATTGCTATCCTTTTAATTTGGCTTTTACTTTCTAAAATTATTAATTCATCCCTTATTTTACCAAGCCCTGTTAGCTCAGCTAAAGAAATTCTTCATTTCTTTAAGGATTCATCCTTTTATCTATCC
>URFB01000084.1 GCA_900547045.1 uncultured Mollicutes bacterium | reverse complement strand
CACCAGATACTGTAGCAGTTAAAACCTCAGACTTAACAGGAATAAGTACAAAGCTAATAATTGAAAGTGTATTGTCATCCTTACCTGAATAATAGCTAAATAATGCTGGAATATAAGCTATATATACAGCTTGATTTTCAGTGTTTTCGGCAACATTAAGTGAATTTGAATATGATTCTTGTACATCAGCCGTAAATAAAGATATTTTATTTGAAATTGAAGTAGATACTTCCTCTCTTGCAATAGCGCTAGAGATTTGTGATTTGAAGCTTAAAATAGCTGAATTCATTACACCATAGTTACTTGAAACACTACCTGTAGCTGTTTGTGACTTTGTTAATTCAACTAAATGAGTACGAACCATTGAATCATAGCTATCAGCCTTAGGAAGTCTTAAGGTAAAGTGAGCCCCAGTAACCGCTTCATTATCCTTATTAATAATGTCGCTACCGTATACTAAATCAACGTTTGGAGTTTCATCATTATATCCATCCTTTAAAGCCCATTCTTTTGCAAGAGTTGTCTTTAAAGCTGAATTATCAACTCCAGTTTTATTATTTTTACTTGAGCATGACGCAAGACCAGCAACTAGTAATGCACCAGCAGTTAATGTTAATAGTTTTTTCATTTAGAATCGTCCTTTCTTGGAATATACGCAAGATATTATAACATAGAATATAAAATTTGAAAAGTTTTTTTATTTTTGTTTTTTAGCACGGGGATGAGCCGCCATATATTCAGATTTCATTTTCTCCACACTAACATGAGTATAAATTTGTGTTGTCGATAAATTACTATGTCCAAGGAGCTCCTGAACACTTCTTAAATCAGCCCCATTATCAAGCAAGGCTGTAGCAAAGCTATGCCTTAGCATATGGGGAGTAATTTTATAGGTATCACCCATTTTATCAATAATGGTGTTAAGAATAACCCTTACACCTCTTGGGGTTAAATCACCCCCATGGTTATTAATAAATAGCCTTCTACTTTCAATATTATCGCCTTTTTTCAAAAGCTCTAATCTTTCGAATGATATATATTTAAGAAGCTTTTCCTTAAGCTCATCATACATTATAACAATTCTATCCTTGTCGCCCTTTCCATGAATATGAATTGTTAAATTTGAAAAATCTAAATTTCCAATTTCTAAATCACACATTTCAGACACACGAAGACCACAGCCATAAAGAATAGATATAATCAAATAATTCCTTAGCCCCATTGGTGTTTTTTGATCAATAGAATTCATCATATCCATTATTTCTTTATTTTTAAGAATTTCTGGTAGTCTTTTAGGCTTTTTTATTGAGGAAATATCCTCAAAAAAATTCTTATCAACCACATGCCGCTTCATTAAGAAATCATAAAATGTTCTTAATGATGATAAATGCCTATTAATTGTTGTAGCTGAATAATCAAGCGAATTCATATAAACTAAATAATTTTTAGCTGGAAGTGGATTCATTATTCTTGTAAGTGATGGAGCCATTCTTTTTTTCTTTAAAAAATCACTGAATTCAAGAATATCAGTCTTATAACTAATAACAGTATTTTCACTATAATTTCTAACTGAAGAAAGATAATCAATAAAATTCATTAAGGCTTCATCATCAGTCATTTAATTCCTCTACCTCTTTTTCCATTTGCTCAAGCGCAACCTTACCATATAAGGCCTTTCTTTCCTTCTTTTTATGCTTAAACTCTAGATCAGCCATAATTCCAAAATTAGCATTCATTGGCTCAAAGCCATTAGGATTAGCATTACAAATATAGTAAGCCATGGACCCTATCGCTGTTTTACGAGAAAACTCGTGAAGAGGCTTACCTTGTAAATATCTATCCATATTAATCGCCGATACAATTCCTGAGGCAGCTGATTCTACATAGCCCTCAACACCAGAAAGCTGACCTGCAAAGAAAATATTAGGATATTTCTTAGTTTGATAGCTTGGATTTAAAATACGAGGGGCATTAATGAATGAATTACGATGCATAACCCCATACTTAGTAAATGTAGCATGCTCAAGACCTGGAATCATACTAAAGACACGCTTTTGCTCAGGCCACTTTAGGTGAGTTTGGAAGCCAACAAGATTATACATTGTTTTAGCAGCGTCATCCTGACGAAGCTGAACAACGGCATATGGCCTTGTACCATCTGGTGTTTCAAGGCCTACAGGCTTTAAAGGTCCAAATAAAAGGGTTTGAGGTCCACGCTTAGCCATAATTTCAACTGGCATACAGCCTTCAAATACCCTAACCTCATCACCCTTTGATGATTCAGTAGGAATTTCTTCAAATTCATGTGGCACAACACCCTCAGCATTTATAAGCTCCGTATAGAAAGCATCAAATTCTTCCTTAGTCATTGGACAGTTAAGATATGAGGCCTCACCCTTATCATATCTTGATTTTAAATATACCTTATTATAATCAAGCGTATCAGCTAAAACAATCGGTGCAGCTGCGTCATAAAAATGGAAGTTGTCGCTTTCAAACATCTTAATAATATTATTTGCAAGCTCATCAGCTGTAAGCGGACCTGTTGCAATAATAGTAGGCTCATCCGGATTAATGCTTGTAACCTCATCATAAATTATTTCAATATTAGGATTTGCCTTAATTTCTTCTGTAATTGCTAATGAAAAGCCCTCTCTATCAACCGCTAAAGCTCCACCAGCCTCAACCCTATGAGCACGAGCCTGTCTAATAACTAAAGAGTCAAGCATTTCCATTTCTCTTTTTAAAATACCAACCGCATTTTCAAGCGAATCAGCTCTTAAGGAATTTGAGCAAACAAGCTCACCAAATTTTTCAGTTTTATGAGCAGGAGTCATTTTCTTAGGACGCATTTCATAAAGCTTAACCTTATATCCTTTTTTTGCTAAATAGGATGCAGCCTCGCAGCCAGCAAGGCCTGCACCAATTACCTTTACTTCTTTCATATTATCACCTATGGTTTCATTATAGCATTTATTTTTTAAATTTTATCTCAATTTATTATATTTAGATTTTAAAATATATGCAAGAAAAAAATAAAAAAGGGCTTTGCCCTACTATTTAATAATAATTGTTTCTCCCGGACGAAGCCACTTATCTTTATTTAAATTTAAAAGCTCATATGGTGTAAGCCCCGTTTTAGACATAATATAATCTAAGCTATCCGTCTCCACAATGGTATATTTATTATTTGCTGGTGTTAAGTTCTTGTTATCAACAACTTCAATTTGAAGCACCTCATCTAAATAACCTGTTGTATTGTAGCCATTTTTAATCAAATATTCCTTTAGGCTTATTTTATTACAGGTTTCCTTTGTAGTTTTATGTGGAATAAAAAGAATTTGATTTGGATAAATCATCGATGATGCTAAATTGTTTAAAGCTACAATATCCGAAACAGAAACATTGTATTTTTTAGCAATCTCGTATAAGGTATCACCCTTTTCAACCAAGTGTTTTGTTGTGTCTCTTAAGCTTTCACGGTTAATAAATTTTTCAAAGCCATAATTTTGATACACTATTTTCACCCCATAAATATTTTATGAGATGAAAATAAATGTGTTCATAAATCACTTTAAAATTTCGCAAACTAATTTAGCAAAGGGGTATTCTCTTTGAGCTACAAGCCTTGCAATAGGAGTATCAGTCATCGACTCATAAAGATGCAAAAGCTCATCATTATCAACCCAGCAAATTTTATCAATTAAAGAATCTCCTTCAGATACATGATGAATATGCGTCTTAGAAATCGTTTTACATAAAAAGAAATGATTTTCATTTTGACGCTTAATTAAATTATATTCATCACTAACACAGCCTAAATAGCTTACAATTTCACATTTATAGCCAATTTCCTCATCAAGCTCTCTTAGGACCGCCTCTTCTTTTTTTTCACCATCATCAACGCCACCACCTGATGTTTCATAATAATCACGGTGGCCAAAGATATCATCACCCTTAATATGTAAAATAGCGATTTTATTATCATCATTAATAACAAAGGCTCTAGCAACCTGTCTTTTGTGGGTATAGCCATTATTAGGAAATTCAATATCATGAAGGGTTAAATTTAAAGTATTCATTTTCTCACCTATTATTTTTAAAAAAATAGGACACCAAATGGCATCCTATTCTTATCTTGTTTTTTTATCTTACTTAACGTTTTCAGCGAAGTACTTAATTGTTCTAACCATTTGGCTAGTGTATGAATTTTCATTATCATACCAAGAAACAACTTCAACTTGGTAAGTATCCTCATCAATCTTAGATACCATAGTTTGAGTTGAATCGAATAATGAACCATAAGTCATACCGATAACATCTGAAGAAACGATTGGGTCAACATTGTAACCGAAAGTCTCTGGATCAGAAGCAGCCTTCATAGCAGCATTAACACTATCAACAGTAATGTCCTTACCCTTAACAACAGCAACTAGAATTGTAGTTGATCCTGTAGGAACTGGAACACGTTGAGCAGCACCAATTAGCTTACCCTTTAATTCAGGGATAACTAGACCGATAGCCTTAGCAGCACCAGTTGAGTTTGGAACGATGTTGCAAGCACCAGCACGGCTTCTTCTTAAATCACCCTTACGTTGAGGACCATCAAGAATCATTTGATCTCCTGTGTAAGCGTGAATTGTAGTCATAATACCACTTTGAATAGGTGCGTAATCATTTAATGCCTTAGCCATAGGAGCTAAGCAGTTAGTTGTACAAGATGCAGCAGAAATAATCTTATCTCCATCTGTTAAAATGTTGTGGTTTACATTGTAAACTACAGTCTTAGGCATTGCGAAATGCTCAGGATCCTTCTTGCAAGCAGCTGGAGCTGAAATAACAACCTTCTTAGCACCTGCTAAAATGTGCTTATTTGCATCAGCAACATCTGTATAGAAACCAGTACATTCAAGAACAACGTCAACATCTAATTCCTTCCAAGGACAGTTAATAGCGTCCTTCTCAGCATAAATCTTGATTGTCTTACCTTTTACAGTAATTGTACCTGCCTCATCATCTGCAGTTACATCATTTTCATGACCCATCTCAACATATCTTCCTTGAGCTGTATCATACTTTAATAAGTGAGCTAACATTTTAGGGCTTGTTAAGTCGTTGATAGCAACAACTTCATAACCTTCAGCACCAAACATTTGTCTGAAAGCTAGACGACCAATACGTCCAAAACCATTAATAGCAACTTTAACCATATTAATAAAATCCTCCTAATAATATTTGATTTTCATCAATAATATTCTACCACTTTTTTTTAAATTATCAACTAGTATTATACAAAAAAAGTCAAGAATCATTTACAATGATTTGCACTCGTAAAGATAGATTGCTTATCATTTAAGCTTTTACTTATCAAAATTTACAAATTGTGACTGCTAAAGTATTTATAATAAATATGAAAGGATGATTTTATGAATTATATTCCCTATGTAGTTGATCAAAAAAATGAAAGAGGATATGACATCTTCTCCCGTCTTTTAAATGATAGAATTATTATGCTTAGTGGTGAGGTCAATGATGAAAGTGCAGGAATCATAGTAGCATCCCTTTTGTACCTTGATTCTATTTCACATGATAAAATAAACCTTTATATTAATTCCGGAGGAGGAAGTGT
>URFB01000083.1 GCA_900547045.1 uncultured Mollicutes bacterium | reverse complement strand
ATATCAGTAAGAAAAGATTATTGGCATAAAGGTATTGGTTCAATGTTAATGAAGGAGGCAATTGAATTTGCTAAAAAAATTAATATTGATAGTATACATTTAACTGTAAGAAGCGACAATGAACGCGCTAAGTCTCTTTATACAAAATTTGGCTTTAAAAAAACTGGTACATTTTATCGCTATATAAAAATTGGCAAGACTTTTTATGATTGCGATTTGATGTATTTATTCTTTAATGAATCACCAGTATAATAGTACATAGTTATTTGTAGATTTTTAAAGAAGACAAAAAAGATTGGTATACGAAGCGTATAAAGAATTTGAGTATATCAATTTCTAAGCAATGCAGGTATTGTTTCATATGACCTATAGAAGAAAACAATAAATGCGTTTGAAAGTACAATGAAAGTTAATTTTTATGCTCTGATGATGCTTTATATAGGATGAAGTTAGTTGTGATGATGGTGGATTTAAAAACATTTGATTATTTATAACTAAATGATAAGTGCGATATGACTTGCACTTAATGAAGAGTGGTATAAAAACTACTCTTTTATTTTTCGCTTTTTATCAAAAAAAACATTTTTTTTGAGGTTTAATCATTTATTCAAAATGAAAATCGTGTTATAATTGAAGAGATTAAAAAAGAAATGGGTGTTTTAAATGAATTTGAAAGATGTCGATAAAAGTGAATTTACACCGATGATGCAACAGTACATCGAATGCAAGGAAAACTATCCTGATGCGATAGTATTTTTCCGTATTGGTGACTTTTATGAAATGTTTTTTGAAGATGCGTATATAGCCTCACGAGAACTTGAAATTGCTTTAACAGGAAAGGATGCTGGCTATAAGGAAAGAGTACCGATGTGCGGTATTCCCTTTCATGCTTATTCAGGCTATGCTGAAAAGCTAATTTCAAAGGGCTACAAGGTGGCGATTGTTGAACAGGTTGAAGATCCTAGTCAGGCTAAAGGACTTGTTAAACGTGATGTTGTTAAAATTATTACACCTGGTACAATTACCGAAGCCGGCTTAAATGAAAAAGAAAATAATTTCTTAGCTGCGATATATGAGACAGATGCAAGATATACTTTAGCTTATGCGGATGTTTCAACAGGACAAATGTATTTGACTACTATTGAAGATGAAGAAGCTTTAGCAAATGAAATTTTATCTCTTCATGCGAAAGAGGTTATTTGTCTTTCAAGTTTAAAGCTTAAAATATTAAATACACTTCACGATAATTATCAAATTGTTATTTCAAGATGTGATGATACAAGCCTTATTGATGATTATAAATATTTGATAGAAGGCCTAAATTTAGAGAAGTTTAAGGATGATATTCCTTGTATCAGTATTTTAATTAATTATATTTCTAAAACACAAAGACATAATTTATATCATCTTCAACCAATTAAGTTTTATTCATCAAATCAGGTCCTTCACCTAGATCCTTTTTCTAAGCGTAATCTTGAACTTACCGAAACGCTACGTCAAAATCAAAAAAGTGGATCGCTTTTATGGTTACTTGATAAGTGCCAAACAGCAATGGGAAGTCGAAAGCTTCATACTTGGATTGATAGGCCTTTAATTGACCGAAATGAAATTATTAAGCGTCATAATTATGTTGAGGCTTTAATAAATAATTATGTTGCTAAAGAAGAAATTAAAGAATCATTAAAAACGGTTTATGATCTTGAACGTATTATTGGCCGCATTTCGGTTGGAAATGCGAATGCTAAAGATTTAGTCCAGTTAAGAAGAAGTTTAGCTAATATTCCTAATTTTAAGAAGAATGTTATGGCTCTAGGTACTGATGATGCTATATCATTTGCAAATGGCATTGATACCCACGAAAAACTATATGATCTTTTAGATAAGGCACTTGTTGATGACCCACCTCTTCAAATTAAAGAAGGCGGTATGATTAAGCCTTTGTATAATAAAGATTTAGATGAACTTAAAGAAATTTCAGGATCCTCAAAGGATTGGATTTTAAAATTTGAGGCTCAAGAAAGAGAAAGAACCGGTATTAAAACTATGCACGTAGGATATAATCGTGTATTTGGATATTATATTGAGGTATCTAAGGGTGCTCTTCAAAATTTAACTGACAGTGATCATTATGAGCGTAAACAAACCTTAGCTAATGCTGAGCGTTTTATTACACCTGAACTTAAAAAATATGAACAAATTGTGGTAGGCTCAAATGAAAAAATTCAAAAGCTTGAATATGATTTATTTATTGAAATAAGAGATGTATGTCAAGGCTTTACTAAATCCTTACAACAACTTGCGGATAAAATTTCAACAATTGATTGTCTTCTTGCTTTCGCTGAGGTTTCGGTTAAATATAATTATGTTAGACCAGAAATGTCTTTAAAGCGTGAGGTTAATATTGTTGAGGGACGTCATCCGGTTATTGAAACCTTCTTAAAGGATGAGTATGTTAAAAATGATGTAATTATTAATTCTTATAATACAATTTTAATTACGGGTCCTAATATGAGTGGTAAGTCAACCTATATGCGTATGCTAGCACTTATTGTAATAATGGCTCAGATAGGCTGTTTTGTACCAGCTAAAAGTGCAACGCTTATGATTTTTGATGCTATATTTACACGTATTGGTGCATCTGATGATTTAATTAGTGGTCAATCTACGTTTATGGTTGAAATGCTAGAGGCTAATTTTGCCATTAAGAATGCAACTAAGGATTCCTTAATTTTATTTGATGAGCTTGGAAGAGGTACATCTACCTATGATGGTATGGCTCTTGCTCAAGCTATTATTGAGTATGTTCATGAAAAAATAGGCTGTGTAATGCTATTTTCAACTCATTATCATGAGCTTGTTTTACTTGATAAGACATTAAAGCATTTAAAGAATGTTCATGTTGATGCTAAAGAATCAAAGGGTGGCGTAGTTTTCCTTCATAAGGTTTTAGACGGTGGTGCTGATAAATCTTATGGTATTAATGTTGCATCCTTAGCGGGGCTTCCTAGAAGCTTAATTGAAAGATCTAAAAAGATTCTTGAAACACTTGAGGAAAATAATTCTACATCAGGCGTTAACCTTGATTTATTTAATTTCGATGCCTATGAGGAAGAACCTCAAAATCAAGAGGAAGAAAAAGCTTATAATTTGAAGCATGCTCTTGAAATTTTAGATATTGATTCATTAACACCAAGAGAAGCGCTTGATTGGCTATATAAAGAAAAAAACAAATTAGATTAGAGGTGAAATAATGGGAAGAATCGTTCAACTTGATGAAAGATTATCAAATATGATTGCAGCTGGAGAGGTCGTTGAAAGACCTTCCTCAGTTGTAAAGGAGCTTGTTGAAAATGCGATTGATGCAGGTGCCAAAAATATATCTATTACATTAATTGATAGTGGTGTAAAGGAAATAATTATTGAAGATGATGGCTGTGGAATGTCACGTGATGATGCAAAACTTTGCTTTTCACGCCATGCTACATCTAAAATTAAAAATGAATATGACCTTTTTAGAATCCAAACCTTAGGCTTTAGAGGTGAGGCGATTCCTTCCATTGCCTCTGTTTCAACATTCACCCTTTTAACATCTGATGGTGCTGAAGCTACAAAGGTTATTTATAAGGGCGGTCACTTAGAGGATATAGCCCCTGCATCTCGGTCAAAGGGAACAACAATAAAGGTAGAAGGTCTTTTTTATAATGTGCCTGCTAGACTTAAATATTTAAAAAGTCTTCCTTCCGAGCTTGGAAGTATTACCTATTTAGTATCTAAATATATTTTGGCTAATCCTAATATAAGCTTTACTTTAAAAAATAATGAGCGTTTAATTTATAAAACCTTAGGTAATGGTGATTTGGTTCGAATTTTTGGTGAATTGTATGGGCTTGAGGTCGCAAAGGGTTTGTTAAGAAAAAACTACGAAGGAAATGGCTATAAGATTGATTTATCAATTTGTAAATCAGTTGTTTCAAGAGCTAATAAGCTTGAAATTACAACCATTGTTAATGATAGATATGTTAAATCAAATCCAATTATTGAAGCTATTATTAAAGGATATCATACTTATATTCCTGAAGGAAGATATCCGATTGCTTTATGTAATATTACTATTGACCCAACCTTGATTGATGTTAATGTACATCCTACTAAAATGCAGATTAAGATATCGAATGAAGAAGAAATGGCCTCAGTAGTTGAAAAATTAACAAATGAGCTTTTAAAGTCAGCATCAATGATTCCCGATATTAAGCCTATAGAAGATGCTCCTAAAAGCTATGCTAAGCAAAATATATTTAATGATGTGATTTTTAAAGAAGAGGTTTCAAGGCCTCAAATTAATAATTCTAGTTATCAAGATGATATTACTAAAGAAAATGATTATTTAAAAGAGGCTTCTTCAAAGCTTGATGAGCTTTTAAATAGTGCCAATACCTATAAAGATGAAATCAAGCCTGAAGAGAAAACTGAGGCTAAAGAAGAAACAAAAAAAGATGATAATATTATTCCTTATTTAGAGTATTGTGGTTCAGTTCATGGAACATATTTAATTTTTCAAAATGAAGAAGGAATGTATTTAATGGATCAGCATGCAGCGGCTGAAAGGATTAATTATGAGTATTATCTTGAGGTATTAAAAAATCCAACAAATGCCTCATCACTTATGCTAATCCCTCTTCATCTTGAATTTACAGCCTCAGAAATGATTTCAATTAAGGAAAATCTAATTACTTTTGAAGAACTTGGTTTTAAACTTGAGCAAGCAAGTCCAACGTCTTTCTTTGTAAGGGAATATCCAATGTGGCTTCATGTTGATGATTGTGAGGATTTCCTTCGTAATATTTTATATAATGCCTATCGTGATAAGCAATTTACAATTGAAAAATATCGTGATAGATTAGCAGCCGAGATTGCTTGTAAGGCCTCAATTAAAGCTAATCATGCGATAAAAAAGGAAGAAATAGATACTTTACTTGAAAATTTAAGAAAATGTAAGAATCCATATACCTGCCCACATGGTAGACCAACTATTATCAAGATTACAACTCTTGAATTAGAAAAAATGTTTAAGAGGGTGATGTAATGAAACGCGTAATAGCAATTGTAGGACCTACGGCGGTAGGGAAAACAAAAATATCAATTGAGCTTGCTAAAAGGTTAAATGCTGAAATTATTTCTGGTGATAGTGTAGCGGTATATAAAAAGCTTGATATTGGTAGTGCTAAGCCAACTGCAAAAGAAATGCAAGGTATTAAGCATTATTTAATTGATGAATTACAACCTTGTGAGCAATACGATGTAATGACCTTCCAACATAGAGCACGCCAAATTATTGATAATAGCAAAAAGCCTATGATAATTTGTGGTGGAACAGGCTTATATATAAAAAGTGTTCTTTATAATTACGAGTTTGAGGCTCCTAAACGTGATGATACTCTTGAAGAAAGATTTAAGGATTTTTCTAATGAAGAGCCTTTTAATTATTTATTAAAGATTGATCAAGAATTTGACACAGCAAGAATACATATGAACAACCGTAAACGCGTTTTACGGGCAATTGAAATTAAAGAATCATCAAATGAATCAATTGAGCATTTTAATAAAAAAAATGAACCTTATTATGAACCTTATATTGTATATCTTAATATATCAGATAGAGATTTATTATATAAAAGAATTAATGATAGAGTTGATGAAAT
>URFB01000082.1 GCA_900547045.1 uncultured Mollicutes bacterium | reverse complement strand
AGAATTAGAGAACGCCTAGATATTAATAATATTCATTTTATTAATCACGATTCCTGCTTCGAAATTAAGGATATTAAAATTGAAGCACTCCAAATATTTCATGATGCGATTGATCCAGTTGGCTACACCTTCACGCAAAATAATCACAAGCTTGTTTATATAACAGATACGGGCTACGTTCATCACGCCCTATTTGACAAAATAAGCAACGCTAATTGCTACATATTTGAATCCAATCATGATCCTGAAATTTTAATGGAATCTGATCGTCCCTATGAAACAAAGATGCGTATTTTATCTGACCATGGACATCTATCTAACCAGGATAGTGCCTATGTTTTAACTAATATCATTGGTCCTGATACTAATCATATTATTTATGCCCATATTTCTGAGGAATGTAATTTAGTACAAATTGTTAAGCTTACATCCATTAGAGTATTTAAGGATGTAGGTGTTTCAACTGAAGGAATTAAGTTTGAGTATGCATCTCAGGTCCCATTGGAGGTATTTGAGGTATGAAAATAAGTATAATATCAGTTGGAAAGCTTAAGGAAGCCTATTTAGCAGATGGTATTAAGGAATATGCTAAAAGACTGTCTAAGTATTGTAAAATAGAGGAAATAGTTTTACAAGACGAGCCTATTAAGGATAAATCAAGTGAGGCCCTTAATTTACAAATTAAGGAAAAGGAAGGCTTAAGAATTATTGACGCAATTAATCCTAAAAGCTACGTAATTGCTCTTGATTTAAAGGGAAGAATGCTAACAAGTGAGGAGCTAGCCTCTAAAATGCTAGAGATTCAAACCTATAATTCCTCCCATATAAGCTTTATTATTGGTGGCTCACTTGGTTTAAGTGAGGCGGTATTAAATAAGGCTAATTATCGTCTATGCTTTTCTAAGATGACTTTCCCCCATCAGCTAATGAAGCTTATCTTATTTGAACAAATATATCGAGCTTTTAAAATTAATAATAATGAAACCTATCACAAATAGTGCTAGGTTTTTTATATTTTTTAGCTAAAAAAGCCATAAAAATATATTTTAAAGCTATCTATTGCAAAAAAAAATAAAGCGTGCTACAATGAATTTGATGATATAGCATGTCCGATATTTCGGACAAAAATGGAGGATTAATATCGTGGAAAATTTAAGTGCTAAAATAGTAGAAAAGGTTAATCGACCAATTAAGGTTTTACAATTTGGAGAAGGAAACTTCTTACGTGCCTTCGGTGATTGGATTATTGATACTATGAATAAAAAGGGCGTTTTTAATGGTAATGTTGCGGTAGTTCAACCAATGCCATTTGGACGTGTTGAGGATATGAAGAAGCAAGATGGCTTATATACCTTATATCTTCAAGGAAAAATGGATGGTAATGTAGTTAAAACTCACCAGGTAATTGATTGTATCGGTGATTTAATTAACCCATTTACTGAGTATGCTCATTATCTTGAGTATGCTAAGAGTAATGATCTTGAATTCATTATTTCTAATACTACTGAGGCTGGTATTGCTTATGATGAAACAGATACAGATTTCTCTAGCTGCCCTAAGAGCTACCCTGGTAAGCTTCTATCTTTCTTACATACTCGTTATGAAGCATTTAATGGAGATTTAAATAAAGGCTTATACATTATGCCATGTGAGCTTATTGACCACAATGGAGATACTTTAAAGGAAGTATTAGTTAAGCTAGCTCATACTTGTGGCTATGATGAGGCATTTATCAGCTGGATTACAAAGGCTAACAAGTTCTATAATACATTAGTTGACCGTATCGTACCAGGATACCCAAGAGCTAATGAAAAGGAATGCCAAGAGGAATTAGGCTACATCGATAATTCAATGGTTGTAGGTGAAATTTTCCACCTATGGTGCATTGACGGAGACGACATTAAATCACTTGAGGAAGCATTCCCTGCTCCTAAGGCCGGTTTAAATGTATTATATGTTAACTCAATTGTCCCTTATAAGCAAAGAAAGGTTAAGATTCTTAATGGTTCTCATACTTGCTTAGTTCCAGTTTCATACCTTGCTGGTATTGATACTGTTCGTGAAACAATTGAAGATCCTCAGCTAGGTAAGTTCGTTCGCGAATATATTTTTGACGAGGTAATTCCTACAATTGATATTCCTCATGACCAAATGGTAGCTTATTCTAATTCTGTTCTTGAACGTTATGAAAATCCATTCGTTCGTCACGAATTAATGTCAATTGCTTTAAACTCAGTTACAAAGTATAAGACTCGTAATTTACCTGCTTTAGTACAAAATATTGAAGCTGGTCGCTTCCCTAAGCATGCTTTATTCAGTTTAGCTGCTTTAATTGCCTTCTACCGCGGTAAGAGAGGTAATGAGGATATCGCTCTTAAGGATGATGAGTGGGCTCTTGAATTCTTCAAGAAGGAATGGGCAAGCTTCGATGGTTCTAAGGAAGCTTGCAAGAAGATTGTTACTGATTTCTTAGGACTTGAAAAGCACTGGGAAATGAATTTAAATAATTTAAAGGGTGTTACTGACTTCGTTACAGATTGCTTATATGAAATCGAAACTAAGCCAATGCGCGAGGCTTTAGCATTTATAGGTTGCTAGTATGAAAGATTACATTATTATTAATCCGATTGATAATGTAGCTGTATGTCTTCGTCCTTTTAATAAAGGCGAGGTTATTGAGGGTGTCACTTTACTTGAGGATATCCCTCAAGCACATAAGATTGCATTAAAGACTATTAAAAATGGTGAGAACGTTATAAAGTATGGTAATCCAATTGGTCATGCAACATCAGATATTAAGGCTGGTGAGCATGTTCATACTCATAATGTTGCTACTAACCTTGATGATGTTATTGAATACAAATATGAACCAAATTATCCTGAGGTTTTAGGTTATAAGTCTGACCGTATGGTTGACGTTTATGAGCGTAAAACAGGAGAATACGGAATTCGTAATGAGCTATGGATTATCCAAACTGTTGGTTGCGTATCTGGTATGGCTAATGATATTATTAAGAATTTCAAGGAAAAGTATGATACATCAAAAATTGATGGTATTTATACCTTCCAGCATCCCTTTGGCTGCTCACAAATGGGCGCTGATTTAGCTCTTACAAGAACTCTACTTCAGGATATGGTTAAGCATCCTAATGCTGGTGGTGTTTTAGTGCTTGGTCTTGGCTGTGAGGAAAATCTTGTTTCTACCTTCAAGGAAACGCTTGGTGATTACGATGAATCGCGTACGCGCTTCTTAATTGCTCAAGAGGTTGAGGATGAGGTAGAAGAGGGTACTAAGCTTTTGAAGGAGCTTTATGAGCAAATGGCTGATGATAAGCGTGTTAAAAAGCCACTTTCTGTTTTAAGAATTGGTCTTAAGTGTGGTGGTTCTGATGGTATGTCAGGTATTACTGCTAACCCACTTTTAGGAAGATTCTCTGATTTCCTTTCTCTAAATGGTGCTACAACTGTTTTAGGTGAGGTCCCTGAAATGTTTGGTGCAGAAAAGCTTTTAATGGCTCGTGCTAAGGATGAAAAGACTTTTGAGGATATTGTTGAATTAATCAACGATTTCAAGCATTATTTTAAAGAGCATAATCAGGTTATATATGATAACCCATCACCTGGTAATAAGAAGGGTGGAATTACTACTCTTGAGGATAAGTCACTTGGATGTACTCAAAAGGGTGGAGCTGCTGTTGTTAATGGCGTACTAAAAATGGGCCAAAGAATTAAAGAGCATGGTCTTAATCTTCTTTGTACACCAGGAAATGACCTTGTAGCTACTACAACCCTAGGCTGTGCAGGATGCCAAATGGTTCTATTTACAACTGGACGTGGAACACCATTTGGTGGTTTTATTCCAACTGTTAAGGTAGCAACTAATACAACTATGGCTACAAAGAAATCAAACTGGATTGATTTCAATGCTGGTGATTTAGTTGATAAATATTCAATGGATGAGCTACTTGAAAAATTCATTGATTTAATTTGTGATATCGCCTCTGGACGTACACAAACAAAGAATGAGAAAAACAACTTCCGTGAAATTTCTATTTTCAAGGACGGAGTCGTTTTATAAAAAAATAAGGAGATAATTTAAAATGCAAAAATTTATGGACAAAGATTTTCTGTTAACTACAGAAACTGCAAAGAAGCTTTATCATGAGCATGCAGAGAAGATGCCAATTATTGATTATCACTGCCATCTTCAACCAAAGGAAATTTATGAAGACAAGAAATTCCGTAATTTAGCTGAGGTTTGGTTAGGTGCTGGAGACCGTTATGGTGATCACTACAAGTGGAGAAGCCTTCGTGCTAGAGGATATGAAGAGGATTCAATTTCTGGTCCAGATGATGACTATAAGAAATATTATCAATTTGTTGAATCTATGCCTTATTTCGTAGGTAACCCATTATATCACTGGTCTCACCTTGAAATGCAAAGATACTTTGGTATTAATGATATTATTAATGCTAAGAATGCAAAGAAGATTTGGGATGAGGCTAATGCTAAGCTTGAAACTTTAACTGCTCGTCAAATGATGTACAAGTTCAATGTAAAGACTGTTTGTACAACAGATGATCCAGTTGATTCACTTGAATGGCATAAGAAGATGATGGCAGATCCAACATTAAAGGTTACTGTTCGTCCTGCCTTCCGTCCTGATAAGGCTATCAATGTTGAGCTTTCTTGGTTCGAATCTTGGGTTAATCAATTAGCTAAGGTTTGTGGCAAGAAAATTAAGTCATTAAATGATTTAACTGAATGCTTAGCAGAGCGTATTGAGTTCTTCCAGTCTATGGGTTCACGTGTTTCTGACCACGCTCTTGATGTTGTTCACTACACACCAGCTACATATGAAGAGGCTAATGCAGTATTCTTAAAGGGTATGAAGCATGAGGCTATTTCTTCACATGAGGAAGACCAATATAAGGGCTATATCCTTTTATTCTTAGGTAAGCAATATAAGAAACATGGTTGGGTACAACAATATCACATCGGGGCTTTAAGAAATAACTCAAAGAAGATGCTTGAAAAGATTGGTCCAGATACTGGCTTTGATGCAATTGAAGACTCAGTATATATGGAAAAGCTTTCTCAATTATTAGGTGCTCTAGATGCTAATGATGCTCTTCCTAAGACTATTCTTTACTGCTTAAATCCTCGTGACAACTACGCACTTACTGTTCTTGCCGGATGCTTCCAAGAAGAGGGTGTTAAGGGTCGTGTTCAGGTAGGTACTGCTTGGTGGTTCCTTGACCAACAGGATGGTATGAAGCAAAATCTTGAAACATTAATGCAGGTTGGTTTAATTTCTCAATCTGTAGGTATGCTTACAGATTCAAGAAGCTTCCTAGCTTATCCTCGTCATGAATACTATCGTCGTATTCTTTGCCAAATGCTTGGTAATTTAGTTGAATCTGGTCAATATCCAGTAGAAGAGCTAGATACTCTTGGTAAGATTGTAGAAGACGTTTGCTATAACAACGCTAAGGAATACTTCGGATTCTAATTTAATTATATAAGGGATGCAGTTTGCATCCCCCTTTTTTTAATAAGCTATGAAGAAAACATTTATTATAGAAGCATTAATTATATTTTTAATTTTAACTCTGATGATGCCAATTATTACAATTGTCTCAATTAAATCGGCTCATCCTATGTATTATAATTATCTAACTGTTTTATGCTATTTAACACTGGCAA
>URFB01000081.1 GCA_900547045.1 uncultured Mollicutes bacterium | reverse complement strand
CAAAAATAAAATTACCATTTTCACGGCCAATATATAAAGGATAACGCATATTAAGTAGCATTACATAAACATCATCATCAACATGTCTAAACCAACCATCAAAATAGTCCTTATAGCCCTTATCATCCATAAGTGTTAGGCCTGAATCAACATAATCAAGGTCTAAATCCTGATTAAAATAATTAGTATTTTCTAAAATAGACATTAGCATTTCCTTAGATAAAGCACTTGCGAATGCTACATTTTCTGTCATATCAAGCTTAACCTTTAGCATATAATCATTAAAATTTAAATACTTATGATGCTCATCATTTATCGAAACAGCATAAAATAAACGGCCAAAATTAGAAATCTTTCTTTCATTTTCTAAAATAGTATAGTTGTCCTCTAAAATCATTTTATATTCATATGTTGGATCATATTCTAGATATTCATCATTTTCAATAAGACCTGTAATTATTCTTTTATTCTTCTCATCCATTTGATACAAAAAACATTTAATCATAATATCGCTCCAATCAATAAGTCAATTTATTATACAATAATTCGTGAAAATAATAAAGAAAAAAATTGACCTATTGAGCTAGATCAATTTCTTTTTTCGATATATTTCGTAGCAGCCTACACCAATAGCATTAGGGCCTGTATGACAGCTTATTAAATTAGAAAGATAATCAATATGATTGAAATTTAGGTTAGGAAGCTTTTTCTTAACTATCGCCTCAACCTCATAAGCTCCTTCAATATCATCAGAGTGAGCAATACCAAAGCCTAGACGTCCTTCCTCATATTGAACCTTAAAGCGATTATTAATATCATCAATTAAAGCATTTACTAGAGTCTTTTTAGCGACTCCGTTAGAAATTACCTTCTTATAGGCATCTAAGCGTCCACCCTGAATTTGAAGTACAGGCTTTATTCTTAAAATCTCACCTAAGGCAGCGGCGCTAGGTGTAACTCTTCCACCCTTCTTTAAAAACTTTAGGGTATCAACCATAATGTAAATACTACTATTTAAGCCCGTATTCTCAACAAAATCACAAATTTCCTCAGGGCTACAGCCATCCTCAATCATTAAAAGCGCACTATCAACCGCACCTCTTTGGGTTACAGAAACACGATGATGATCGGGTACAAAAACACGGCCCTTGTATTCATCATTGGCAAGAGCTAGGGCTTGCTTATAGGAAGCAGAAAGTCCTGATGAAAGAGAAATATGAATTAAAGCATCATATTCCTTCAAAATATTATCCCAAAGCTCCTTAATGGCGTATAAAGATGGCTGGCTTGTGTAAAAATTTACATCCTTAGTACGCATAATATCGAAGAATGTTCTCTTATCAATATTAACCCCCTCAAAATATTCTTCCTCATCAATTCTAAAGGGCATACCTATTACAAATAGATTTTTTATATCACTTTTTTCTAATCCTGAACCAGAATCGGTTACTACTGCTATTTTCATATAATCCTCCTGAAAAATATCAATAAATTAAATTTCTTTTGATTATCAAAAGATTTGCTATAAGAAGAGAGCTATTACGATAGCTCCATCATTTTATCTAAAGCCTTTAGGGCTTTTTTACTAATTTCTTCATCAACAAAAATTTCATTTGTTTCTTCACTTAATACATTATATACATCCTCAAGCTTAGTGTATTTCATATTTACACAAGATAGAGTGTTTGATGCAATAATGAACTTCTTGTTTGGTGAATCCTTCTTCATTTGATGAAGAACTCCCTTTTCAGTAGCTACTATAAAGCAGTTACATGAATCTGATTTAGCATAGCAAATCAGCTGCTTAGTAGAACCAATATAGTCCGCCTGCTCTAAAAGCTCAGGCTGACATTCAGGGTGAGCAATAAGCTTAGCACCTGGATTTTTTCTTTTAAGCTCTAAAATCTTTTTTACATCTAGGAAATGATGAATAGGACAGCATCCAGGCCAAACATCAAATGTTTTACCACTTAGCTTCATCGCATATTTTCCTAAATTTTGATCAGGACAATATAAAATATCATCCCCATTATCTAAATAATGATTAATTATTTTTAAGGCATTAGTTGATGTACAAATACAATCACTTAAGGCCTTTACAGAAGCGGTTGAATTAACATAGGTTATAATTTTAGTATTAGGATGCTCATCCTTATATTTTTTTAAAGCATCAGGGTTAATCATATTAGCCATCTTACAGCCTGCCTTCATAACAGGAAGTAAAACCTTCTTGTTAGGATTTAAAATCTTAGCTGTTTCAGCCATAAAATGAACACCACAAAATACAATAATGCTTGCATCAGTTTTCATCGCTACCTGACTTAAGTACAATGAATCTCCTAAATAATCAGCGATATCCTGTATCTCATCATTTTGATAATAATGACACAAAATAACAGCGTTTTTTTCTTCTTTTAGTCTTTTAATTTCGTTTATATAATCAATCATACAAATAACCTCTAAATGTCTACATTATATAACAAGATCTTAGTAATTACAACCTAATTTTGACTTCGATTAAGTTGATATAGGGCTTTATTAATAAAATCATCAAGAATTTCTAAGGCCTTACAAGCCTCCTCCTCAACGATGTATTCACCATGAGCAGGCTTATTTCTAAAATTGTTGATATTTTCAGGTACGATATAGGAAATATAATCAGAAAGGCTATCCTTAAAATAATTCTTTATTCTTAATGATATTTCGCTATCATTAAATTGACTATTTTTAAGAAGGACATAAATCTTGCCAATTTCTAAATATTCAAGCTTAAATTTATCACGCTTATAAATTTCTTTAAGATCCTCAGGTAGTATATCATATATTTCCTCAGATGCAAGGTCACTAAAAATTCGCGCTAAAATATCCTTAGAGGTAATCTCTATAATTTTAAAGCACTGCAAGGAAATAATACCATAATCAAACATACCTGATTCACTGATTGAATTATATAAGGAAGGTAGGGTAAAATACATTGATTTGGCCTTTTTAGGAAGCTGAGTTAAGGCGATAATTTTCTTAAGCTCTAAGCGAGCCTCCTTAAAAAAAGGCATCTCACTACATTTAGCTAAATAATCATTTGTATAATACTGACCAATCTTTGTTGGTAGTTCGATTTGCTTAAATTTCATTACTGCTAGTGAAACATAGAAGCTATGATTTAGCGGAATTTGCTTTAGGATAGGAAGCGTAAGCCTCATTATTTTAACAATTAAAGCGATATCTGCATATTTAATTAAAACCGCTAAAATATCCGAAAGCTCCTCAAGCCTTAGACTTCCTTTAAAGCTATAAACGCCGTTTGATAAGGAAAATAAGGGCTTACTTTTCTTAAAATTAGCTATTTCAATTCTTTTTTGAAGCTTATAGGGATATAAATATTGATCTGCCTTAAATTCCGTTGCATAGCTAAACATATTATATAGGCTCATTGCTTCAAAGGCACCAGCTAAGGGATAATAGCTTCCCTGAGCTAGAATATCCTCTGCATAGCTATCTAGGTCCATTTTATTTTTTAGCCTCAAAAGCTCCTTCAATATTTGTTCCATTAATACCACCCTTTACTTCTTCTAAGTATGCGATTAAATCCTCAACATATTCACGCTGAAGGATAATATCACTATCATCCTCAAGATATTCATTTAAATAGGATACACCTACCTCAGCTGCAAGCTGGTTAATTTTTGTAACCTCTTCATCTGTTGCGATATCCTCACGCTTAAAGAAGGATTTAAACCAATCAGGATTATCTGACCTTTTTAAGCCCTCATCATATGTCAAAATCATTTTAGCCCTCCAAATTAATTGTAATATTTGCTACATCACCAAGGCTATTTACCTTCATGGTAAAATTAAGTCTTGAAGAATCTGCATATGTTAAATCACTCCACACATCTACTCCTAGCTCTAGGTTTTTTTCAGTGTATAAAAAATCTGCGTTAGCTAAGCGATTTGATCCTAAACCATAGATGGTTTCATCTACATTAGCACCTAAAAGCTTAAGCATTTTTCTAAACTGATTAGAATTATTATATTTAAAGCCTGATTGATAGTATGTATCATCTGTCATAGTAGGGTAACCATTCGAATCAAAATTGATTGTCGCATTAGCATAATAGGCTCTTATACCACTTGTACTTTGATTTAGCTTAGTTAAAAACAGCCCTTGGTTCTTATTCAAACCTTCAGGTGTAAAGTAATCAATTAATATATATTCATCATAAATTGTGCTTATTTGATGATTTGAAACTAATAAGACATTACCGCTTCCATCCTCCTTAGAAAAAGGATTTAAAGTGTAATCGCCTGATTTTTCAACAATGGTAGGCTTGACCCAGCCAAGTAAAATTTTAGATAAGGATGAATGGTCCCCTAAATTACCATCCATCATATCAGCCCCATATAGACCACCACTGGTAGTCGGGTTGTAGGAATAATAATCATCAAGGCCTAAAAGGTGACCTGTTTCATGAATATAGGTTGAGGCATCAACATAATAGCTTGCTTCATTATTCATAAAGCTTGTAGATGCGAAGCTTACCCCAAATGTTTTTTTACCATCAAATTTCTTAGTACCATCGGACAAAGATGTATATGCCCACCAAAAATCAGATTCTCTTTGAGCCTCCTTATTATATAAAAGCCAAAGACCATCAATATAGCCATCTGAGTCACTATCAAAGCTACTGTAGTCAATTTTATCATCAAAATAGCTTAAGGCCTCATCAACTAATAAATCTACACCACTATCCTGCTTCTTAGAATAGTTCTCGTAATAGCTAGAATTATAATTAGGAGTATACCAGTCTAAAATAGTAAATTCCAAATTTAGCAATTTATTGCTTGATTTTTCATAATATGATGAAACACTTTCATATTTAATTGTATCGTTCTTTCCATTAAAGGCATTTTCAATATTCTTATCAACACTATAGAGCTTATTCCTCGATTCAAAATTAATAGGTATAACTAAGCATTTAACATTACCTATTGAAGGCATTGCGTGCGTAACTAAAGGACCGTTTTTATGAAGGGAATCTGTATCAAGATTGTATTCATACTTTTCTTCCTTCGTTATTTCAAAAAGCTTTAGGCTACAGCTTGTAAGTGAAAAAGCTAATAATAGTAAAATAAATAGCTTACGCATTAAATTACCTCCTTGCTAGGAATTATTTAATTCCTCATAATTAAGTCGATTTTCAACTAGGTATTCCTTTAGCTTAGGATAAGCGGTTTTATAAACCATAAAGGAATAGCTAACTGTTTCATTATAAATAAGTGTTACATAAATATCAGGTGAATAGCTAAAATCAAGGCTAACAAGGGCAAGCCCCTCATGCTTTAGCGTTACACTTTCCTTACCATTAAGCACAAATTTAGCAAAATCTAGGGTTACGGTTTTATACTTAGCCTTTGATGTTGCAAGAAGCCATAAAAAATAAGCTAAAGCATATATAAAAATATAGGCTAGCGTTATATAAAAGGCTTGAGCTACAATTTTAGGAAGAATATTTTTAAAAGCAAAGAAAAAGATTAAAAGAACTATTAAGCCTAAGAATCCAAATAATAATGCCTTTTTTGATGTCTTTTTCATCTTTATTACTAAAGCATCATTAATTAAGTCTAAAACTATCATATAATTTTCTTTTCCTTTAATATTTTAAATGCGGTATATAATATATTAAACATTGATACAATAAATAATATTGTTCCTATCGC
>URFB01000080.1 GCA_900547045.1 uncultured Mollicutes bacterium | reverse complement strand
ATTAAATGATACTGATAGAGCATACATTGAAAGTAACTTTGCTTATGGAATTTATGTTGAAGGTTTTGCCAAAGCTGTTGCAGCTGATTCTGAGGTTTCTCTTAATGCTCCATTCCTTGCCTTTTATGGTGATTGGACGGAAGCTCCATTATTTGATAAGACATATTATGAAGTAGAATCAGAAGCTCATAATGGAAATATTGATGATGAGGATAAGATTCAAGCCGATTACTGGGCTACACGTCCTTATGGTTCATATATGTATAATTACATCATGCCTCTAGGTACTTATATTTATACAATTGATGAGTCAAAGTATGACGCAATTCCAGGAAGTGAGGATCATATTGCTATTTCATCTACTTTTGGTACAATCGATGGAATTAGCACTATTTATGCAGGATGCCTTCGTAATGCTAAGACAATGCATTATACAATAACTGATGATGTAACAGGTAAGGTTGTTTATGATTTTACAGATTATAACTGCCATAAGGCATTTGGCTATAATGGTAGTGCTATGCCATATTATAAATATTTACGTCAAAAGGCTGAAACACTAGGACTTCAAAATAACCGTACATACACATTTAATATGCTAGGAGCAATTGATTATGGAGATGGCGGCCTAGAAACAAATGCTCGTAATTCATTTAGTTTTAATTTTACAATGGATGATGAAGCTCCAATCATTAAGAATGCTTCATTTGAAAAAGAATATGATGATACTCTAAAGAAGGATCGTTACTATGTAACATTAACTGTGTATGATAATCATTATGTACAAGCTGTTACACCTGTTATTTTCACATCTAATTCATCTTATACAACGTTAAGTGAAAATCCAATTCCTGTATATGGAAATAAGGGTGAGGATGCAACTGTTAAGATTGAAGTTACTGATTATATGGATTTATTATCATCAGATGCACTTGTAAATAATGCAATTTCATTTAATATTGATGATTATGCTTTAAATTCTAACATTTATGTTGTTGAGCTTCCTGGTACAACTGGTGAATTATCATTTACTCAAAATGGTGAAGTAGACGGTACAGCACTTAATGGCTTAACTGCAAATGTAAATACTGAATTAGATTTAACACAATATTTAACATCAACAACAAAAGTTGATGAATCATATTTCAAATATTTAACTTGGTCATCATCTAATACATCAATAGCTGATGTTAAGAATGGCATTGTAATTCCTTATAAGCGTGGTGCTGTAAATATTACTTGTACGGATAAGGTTACAGGAAAAACTGCTACAATTCGTATTCAGGTTTTAAATGCTAGTAGTAATAAGTCAGTTAAGCGTTCTAATTATACAGGCGATGCAGAAATTAATAAGATTAGTTTTGATTATTTCGATACAACAAATGCATATGCACTCGCTGGTGAATCAAGTAAAATAGGCTCAACTGGCGATAGAGTATACGTATCAAGTCTATCAGGACTTGAAATGTATCCGGGCGAATCAGTTAAACTACATGCTTACTTAGATCCTTGGTATGCTGATATATCTAATGCAACGTGGTCATCTACTAATACAAGGGTTGCTACGGTAGATGAAGATGGTAATATCAAAGCTTTAAAAGAAGGAACAGCTTATATTTCTTTAAGGAAAAATAATTCTACAATAAGTGCTTCAATTAAAATTACTGTAATGAGTGAATTCGTAATTGAAGGTAGAACTTTGACAGCCTATAAAGGATTAGGTGGCGATGTAGTGATTCCTGATGATAAAGGAATTCTTTATATTGGTGAGTATGCATTTGCACTTTATACAGTAGATAAAACAATTCAAAATCCTGATGACGATGACGATTATAATAAGAAACCAGGTACAAACTCAACTATTAGGTCTGTAACAATTCCTGAAGGTGTAGAGGATATAAAAAAGTTTGCATTTTATAATTGTACAGCTCTTGAAACCGTGACATTACCTTCAACAATTAGATATGTGAGAGAATATGCATTTTCATACAATGCAAATGCTGTAACATCAGATGGCAAGAATGCATCTTCAAGTCTTGCTAATATTAATCTTAAGGATGTAGAAGTTATTGGTGCACATGCTTTTGCTAATTGTACAAAGCTTACAAGTCTTGATTTGTCTTCTTGCTACGCAATTGGTAATGAAGCATTCTTAGGTTGTTCAGGTCTAACAACGGTTGATATTTCTAAATTAAGAAACTCAGGTAGGGGCGTATTTAAAAACTGTACAAATTTAACTAGTTATGTAACTGATTCAAAGGGTCAAACAAGACTTGGAGAAGAAATGTTCTATAATTCAGGTTTAACAACTGCTAATATCAATTCAACGCAAATTCCAGTACGTGCTTTTGCTAATTGTACGGAATTAAAATCAATTATTGTAAATGGTAATGTTGTTACAATTGGTGATTATGCTTTCGCAAACAATCCTAATCTTGAATCAATTGTAGTTAATGGCTCTGTTGAATATTTGAATCAAAATGCTATGGCAAATAATGTAAGTCTTTTAAGTGTTACGTTACCAAATAGTATTTTCAATGTTCAAAGTGGCGTTTTATCTGGAAATACAAAGCTTGAAGAATTAAAATTCCAAGAAAATACATATTTAAAAAATCTAAGCTCTGATTTCTTGAAAGGAACAAATGTTTCTACATTTATCGTTGCGACTGGTAATGCTAATTACCAAACTAATGGAAATTTATTATTATCCGGAAATAAGATTATTCTTGCAGCACCAGCTGCTGAGTATGGTGATTATACAATTCCTACTAGTATTGAAGAGATTGGTCAAGGAGCATTTTCAGGTATAGCTTCAATTAAAACATTAGTTTTAATTGAAGGAATTAAGGTAGGTTCATATGCTTTTGCTAATTGTGTAAATCTAGAAGAAGTTACATTCCCAAGTAACCTAGTAATTTCAGATTATGCCTTCGCTCCTTGTACAAAATTAATAACTTTAAATAATATTGATAATATTAAAGAAATTGGCTCACATTCATTTGAACAAATTGGTTCAGGTGTTGGAATTGACCTTATTCTCGGTAGCGATACAAATATTGGTTCACATGCTTTTGAACAAGCGAGAATAAAAAGTGTTACGCTTGGCGATAATACAAAAGTTGGCGATTATGCTTTCAATGAAATTTCAACTTTGGCTAGAGTTATAATGCCAGTTGATGCAACTGTAGCTATTGGTTCATATGCTTTTGCTAACTGTTATTCACTAGAGGTAATTGATTTAAGTAAGTTATTTGGCACTGTTGGTAATTATGCATTCTCAGGTTGTGGTAAGATAACTAATGCCAATCTTGAAAATGTTGAGCATATTGGTTCATATGCCTTTGCTAATTGCTACGGAATTACAAAGATTAGTATCCCAAATGTTAAGACGATAGCTGATCATGCATTTACAAAGCTTACCGATGGAGCTATGGCCCCTCAATTTACTGAGGTTGAATTACCTAGTACTTTAACATCAATTGGTGCATACGCTTTTGCTTATGCTAATAAGTTAACAGGTGTAGTCATCCCTGAAGGAATTACAAATATTTCAGATTATACCTTTGCATCATGTACATCACTTACGAATGTTAGTCTTCCTCAAAGTGTATTAGAGGTTAGTTCATATGCCTTTGCAGGATGTAGTGCTCTTACTGCTGTTAATCTTGAAAATGTTAAGGTTATTAAAGAGGGTGCATTTGCAAATACTCTAAAACTTGATAATATTTTATTAAATAGTGTAGAAGAAATTGGGGATGGAGCGTTCGCAAATAGTAGTCTTAATGTATCTTTAGAAACTCCAAATTTAAAAACAGTTGGTTCATATGCATTCCAAGGCTCAGGTCTTAAAGAAATTACGGCTTTAAAGCTTCAAAATATCGCTGAAGGTGCTTTCTATCAAACAGAACTTAAGACATTTACTTTAACAAGTAATATTGTTGAAATTGGTCAATTAGTATTCTATAATTCTAATAATCTTCATGAAATTAATTATGTTGATGAAGCTGGAATTACTAAGAATACAGGTAAGATTAATGATTATGCTTATGTTGATAATGGTATTTTGTATACATATTTAACACCAAAGAAACTAATGTTAGTTAGTGTTCCTGCTGCACTTAATATTGAAACCTTAACAGTTCTAGAAGGTACTCATATGATTGATATATTTGCTGGTAATGCTAATAAAAATATAAAAAATATTGTCCTTCCAGATTCTTTAAGAGTTATAGGGGCATACGGTTTCTATGGACTTTCTAAACTTGAGCAAGTAGAATTTAAATCAATTAATGCACCTTCAATGGAAGCTTATTATACTGCTATTCTTGACCGTTCTTCTTCAAAGACTCCAGGTCAAAATTTATTAACGAAAGATGATCCAGGCTATGCAATTATTCATAAATATTACAATGCCTTTGGTACTGAACTTTATTATGCTAATTTTATTGATGCAATTGGTCGTAATAATCCAATTAAGATGATTTTACCTAAAAATGATGAAATATCAGGATATGATTCAATTTTATTTGAGGTATATTTTGGTGGAGTTGAAAATGCTACAAGAAGTGATTACCAAGCTATGGATAGTAATGCTGTAAAATACCTTGAATTAATTGAAAAGATAATGAATAAAAATATTCTTTCTCTCGAGGATGATTCATTAATTTCAAATTGTGGCCTTGCATATAATAATATTTCAACTGATTTAACTAGATTTGGTTATACAAAAGAAGAACTAAAGAATATGGAAAATAGTCTTGTAAAGGCTCAAAAGGAAATGCGTGAAATTAAATATAAGACTGCTTCTTTAGAGGTTAAAGCTTTACAAGCTGAAATTGATTCACTTAACACATCATTTACAATTGATCGTTTAGGAGAGCTTCAAGCATTCGCTGAAAGACTTAATAAGCTTAAGTTAACAGAAAGAAATATTCTTGATTTGACTAAGTATAATGCTTTAATGGCTTCATATAATGCTTATCTTGAAACATTAAAGCCTGCAATAAATAGTGTTAATGGTGCTTTAAATAGTACATATAATTATACTGGTGTAGCTTCAGTAACAGTATTATCGTTAATTTCGGTAATTACAGTTGCTGGAGTATGCTTAGTTAAGAAGTTTTACTAGGAGGGATTGAAAATGAGAATTAAACCATATAAATTAATCTTTTTGGCAGCCCTTTTAGTCGTTCCATTTGCTTCATGTTCTTGTTCTGGTAACAAAACATCTGAAAGTGAAACTACACAGCCTACAACGAGTGGTTCAATAGGAAATGTAGAAAAGCCTACATCTCTTGAAAGCTTATCAGATCTTAACAATGTTATAAAATATTCTGTTGATAACACATATCTTGTTAAATCTGATTCAACAGTTAAGGATGGCGCTACAACTGTTTACCGAGTTGAAAGAACAATAAGTATCGAGGATACTGCAACTAAAAAAGGAACTAGTGTAACATATTATTATAACTTAGATTCAGAGTTTAAACTTACGAAAACTACAGATGTTAAAACATTTGAAAATCTTGATGTTGATACATTATTTAGTGGAAAACTAGATGATAATTATTTCTCATCTATATCAATTTCTACGACAAAGGTTTCTTTGAAGGTAAAGGCACAAAATGCTAAGGATTATTTTCAAGATGAGGCTGTAAGTTCAAGTACTGATGTTTCAATTGAAATGACTATTTCCGATTTTAAAATTACTAAAATTACTATTTCCTATAGTTTAGATAATAAAACTATAAATAGTGACATAAACTATAGTTATTTAGCTTAATTTAATGACAACTCAGAAATTAAAGGTTCTCTAAATTAATTGGTGTAGGTTTTAGTTTTAAACTATAAAA
>URFB01000079.1 GCA_900547045.1 uncultured Mollicutes bacterium | reverse complement strand
AGCTATATGAAAAAGTATGCAAGCTTTTAGATTTTAATAAGCAAATGCGACATATAAGAGGTGGACAATCAACTAAGGTTCATTATGCTCTACTAAAATTTCCTCGGTTTGAATTCCCAAAGAAGAAAGATCTAAGCGACCATTTGTCAAATTTGTAATTTCTTTTTTAAAGGCTTCAACTTCATTTGGCTCAATACCTACATCAATTTTTACAAAATCGCTATATTCAATATTGAAGATTGTATATTTTTTTAGATATCCTTCAATTGTATTATATGATGGATATGATAGCTTGGCACTAAGCCTTTCATAATCAAGATAAGCATAAATGTCTACCTTATTTAAAGCCTCTGAAACACTAGATGAATAGGCTCTAATTAGGCCACCTGCTCCAAGCAAAATTCCTCCAAAATATCTTGTTGTTATCGCAAGAATATTAGTCATTTGACGTTTTTTTAAAACATCAAGCATTGGCATTTCTGCAGTTTTTTGAGGCTCACCATCATCAGATGCCTTTTGAGTCTCTGCGTTGGGGCCTAAAATATATGCATAGCAGTTATGGGTTGCGTCATAGTATTTTTTTCTTGTTTGAGCAAGATAGTCATTAACCTCTTCAATTGAATTAACTCTAAAAAGCGTAGTTATAAAAATTGATTTATTAATTACTATTTCATTTATTGAAGTATTTTTAATCGTTTTCATCAAATCACCAAGGTGATTATAGCATATTTTAATCAATTTTATTCCCAAATAAAAGAATATTGAAAAAAACGAATTATAATGATATAATTTGAAGCAGGGTGATATATTATGTCAAAACGTTTAGTGTGTACTACTTCTACGGGTTGTTTAGATTATTATAAGCATAGTGAGCATATTGAAACAATTCGTATTAAAATAGATATGGATGGAGAGCTTTTAGCTGATGGTACTGAAACCAAGGCAGTGTTTTTTTTTGTAAAGACACCAGCCGATAAGCATTTAGTTCCTAAGACAAGCCAACCATCTATTGGTGAATTAATGGAATTGTTTGAGGGCTATGCAGAAGAGGGCTATGAGGAGGTTATTGTTACAACAATTTCTTCTAAGCTATCTGGAACATATAATGGAATTTGTCAATGTGCTAAAATGCTTGAGGATAAGATTAAAATTTATCCTTTTGATACTAAAACAGTATGCTTTATCGAGGGTAATTTTGCACTTACTGCTGCAAGAATGATTGAAGAGGGAGTTGAAACAAAGGACATTTTAAAGCGTCTTGAGGAAATGAGAAATGAAAATTTCCTAATGTTCGCGGTTGACTCACTTGAATGTCTTGTAAAAAATGGCCGTCTTTCAGGTGCTGCAGGCTTTTTAGGTAAGTATTTAAAGATTAAACCATTACTCGGCTTATGTGAGGATGGTTCTATTCAAGCGATTGAAAAAATTCGTACAACTAAGAAGGCCTTAGAGGCTGTATGTGATCATTTTAAGGAGTATACAAAAGGCCATAAATTTGAAGCCTACATTATTTATACTGGTGATGAATTAAAGGATTTCTTTGTAGAAACAATTAAAGAAAAGCTTGGTCTTGAAAATTTAGTTGAATCTCCATGCTCTCCAGTAGTAGGATGCCACGTTGGTGCAAACGCAATTGGCTTAGGATGCTTTTTAAAGGATTAATTAAGAAAGTCTTCGGGCTTTCTTGTTTTTTGAGGTGAAATATGAATCAATATAATGCAGGCATAAAATTAATAAAGCTATTAAATAAAAATGGTTATTTAGCATATATTGTTGGTGGCTTTGTTAGAGATAAGCTGCTTAATATTCCTTCAAATGATATTGATATTACTACTAATGCTAAGCCAGAGGATTTAAAGCGTCTATTTAAAACTAAGGAAACGACTGCCCCTATTTATCTATCCTGTGTTGTGCTTTTTGAAGGCTTTGAATTTGAGCTTACAAGCTTTAGATGCGATATTAAATATAATGATCATAGGCATCCCGTTACTAAGCCAGCATCAAGCCTTGATGAGGATTTAAAGCGTAGAGATTTTACCATTAATGCGCTTGTACTAGACAAGGATGAAAAAATAATTGATTTATTTGATGGTCTATCTGATTTAAAAAATAAAACAATAAGAGCTATTGGCAATCCTTTTTCTCGTTTTGATGATGATGCCTTAAGAATTTTAAGAGCCTGCTATTTTGCGGCTAAGCTTAATTTTGATGTTGAACCACAAACCCTAAAGGGTATGCAGGATGCCTCTAAATATATCAGC
This sequence comes from uncultured Mollicutes bacterium, assembly GCA_900547045.1. Lineage (GTDB taxonomy): Bacteria > Bacillota_I > Bacilli_A > Acholeplasmatales > Anaeroplasmataceae > CAG-307. The sequence continues at coordinate 3,699 of URFB01000079.1, read as the reverse complement.
TTTTTAAGTACTGAACGTATTTTAGAGGAAATAAGCAAGCTATTAAGCTCTGCCTATTATAAAAAGGGCTTAGAGTATTTAAAGAAATCTAATGTCTCAAGCCTTATAGGTCTTGATAGTGCTATTTCATGCCTAGTTAATTCAAGCTTTAGGCCTAATCTTGATGATTTACTTTTGCTTGCAAGTTATTTTAAAGAGGGCTTTAATCTTAATTTAACTAAGAATAAAGCTAACCTTTATAAAAAAGCCTTAGAGCTTATTAAAATAGATTATTTTGATAATTATATTCTTTATTGCTACAGCATAGAGGAATTATTATTGGCTAACAAGGCTAAGCAATTTTTAAATAAACCAAGTCAATTAGAAGAAGAGCTTAAGGCTATTAAGGAAGCTCTTCCAATTAAATCAAGAAAGGATTTAGCTATTAATATTAAGGAAGTAATTGAAGCCTTTAATTTAGAGCAGGGGCCTTGGATAAATGAGCTTTTAATTAAGCTTGAAAAGGAAATTTTATTAAATAAATTAAAAAATGAAAAGAATACAATAATAAAATTTATTAAGGAGGGAATTATGTCTGACATCGAAAATTATACATATTATGGAAAGATAAAGGGAATCAATACATCTGATGGTATGCAAAATTTACTAGTTACATTAGGTGATGGTAGCGATATAAATGTAAAAACCGAGGATAAAAATAAGGATATTAAGGTAGGCTACATTTATAAGCTTAAGGTTGGACGTCATAGTAATTCTGATCGTGCAGTATTCTATTTATTTGAATATCAACGCGTAGCTGCAATCGAGGATTTAGATGAGGTTGATAAGGCCTATCGTATGTTTGATCATAGCTGTCCTTATTCATTAGCTGAGCTTAAGGATTCTATTTACAATTATATTATGCAAATTAAAAATGAAACCATTTTAAAAATTACTAAAAAAGCCTTAAAAAAATGTGAAAAAAGCTTCTTTATCTATCCTGCAGGTCAAAAGCTACATCATAATTATGTAGGAGGGCTTGCTCATCATACTCTTGGCATGCTAAACCTCGCAAATGACTTTGCTAGAAATTTCCCTTATTTAAATAAGGATTATCTTTTTGCAGGAGTTATTTTACATGATCTTGGAAAGACAAGTGAATTTACAGGGGTTGAAAATACGGAGTATTCTTTAGAGGGCCAGCTTTTAGGACATCTTGTAATTGGTGGCTTTAGTGTTCATGATATTTCCCGTGAGCTAGGTTTTGAGGATAAGGAAGAGGTATTAATTCTAGAGCATATGGTTATTTCTCATCATGGTCAACCAGCCTTTGGTGCTTGCAAGCGCCCTCAAACAGCAGAAGCTGCAGCTCTATGGTATATTGATACGCTTGATTCTAAATTTAGAGTTTTAGGTACCGAGCTTGAGCATACTGAAGCCGGCGAATTTACTGATATAATTGGTGTTATGGAAAAAACAAAATTTTATAAGCCAAAAAACTAAGAGTTATCTCCTAGTTAATTAAGTCTCATATTTATATGAGGCTTTTTTATATAATCCATGAAGCCCCAATAATTACAAGTAAAATAAATAAAACAAGAATCAAAGCCCATGACGCGTTAGTACCTTGGCCATTATCGCAAGTCATATTTTCCCTCCTTTTCATTATATTATATTCATAAATTACTAAAGTGAGAAAAAAAAGCCCAAATATTTGAAAAAATATCGCAGTTTACACATTTAAATCACATATTTATTCTATTGCAATTTGACAATAAAAATGGTATCATTGTAAATGCTATGGTTATAGCCAAATTCGTTATAAGGAGACTTAAACATGAATCATAATACAAAAAATACAAAGTTTTTAAAGCCATTAAGTCTAGCTTTTATGTCATGCGTATTCGCATTGACTCTTTCTTCATGCTCAAAAGCTGAAGATAAATATAGTTATATTAAGGGTGATAATGAATATTTAACCCTTGGTGAATATAGTGTAACCAATAAAGAGCTTTATGATCAAATGAAGTGGGGCTCTTCAACTTATCTTTCTGAGGTTCTAAACAGTACTATTATTAAGAAGGAAAAGGAAGAAGTTAAGGCTGCAGTAGAGGGTAATCCTGATTTTGATGGCTCTAATGATGCAAAGAATGAATATATCAATAAAATCCGTAATAAGGTACAAATGGCATTAATTTGTGGGGTTTACGGTCTTTCAGCATATTCTGAATATACAGGACTAAACAATCCTTATAATATTAAGACAAAAGAAAATGAATTCATTTCTAAAATGTCTATCGATGAGAAGGTTGGAAAAATAACTGAAAGTGAGCTTAAAACACTTTTAAGTAGAAAGTCAACAACTGAAGAAGAAGATGACAAATATGATGAAGAAAAGGGAATGTATGCCTTTGAATATGGAAGCTTAAACTCTAAGCAAAAAGCTGTCCTTGAGCAATACTATGAAACTGTTGCGCAAGAATTATACGCTGAAAAGGTTTTAAATAAGGAAATTGAAGATTATAATGACGATCTTAAGGATGATGAAGAACGTTATTTTAGCAACTCAGAAATTACGAATTATTGGAAAACTAATTATCACTATACATCTGATGTTAATGCTATCGTAATTAGATTTATGAATGAGGATGAATCTAAGGCTGTTTTAAAGTCATTTGGTTTAAAAACATATCGTTCTCAATTATATTATATTGCTCAAAAAGATGGCGAGTCTGATTCTGAATATTCTAAATTTTATGATGATTTTGATTTTACAGCTCCAAACACTTTAAGATCTCCAGAATTACTAACTGATAGGCCATCCATTGTATTCTCACTTTATTTGGAAATGTATAATTATATTTATACTACAAGACAAAATCTTCCTGTAAACTCTGAGATTACTAGCGATAATTCAAATTGCCGTAATATTACACAAAACTTATTAAATATTTATTCTCCAATGTCATCAGCTAGTGGAAAATACAATCCTCAACAATATATCGAGCTTTTAAAGAATACAGACCATGATTTATATGAGGCACTTACATACAATAAGGAGTCATTAGATAAAATAAATTCAAGTCTATCTACTTATTTATATGATACCTTAAAGGTAGCTGAACCTGATTCTAAAAATGAAGGCTATTCATCAGCCGCTCAAAGCTATGGTGATTTCTATTACATGGCTTTTAAGATTAATCAAGAGGATGATGCTCAAAAGCTTTATTATACAAGTAATCAGGAAAACGAGCTTTTCTATGTTGAAAATGAAGATAACCAATATAAGGTTTATAAGTATGCTGGATCTAATAAGATTTTGGTTTCAGATGATGAGCTTAAAGAACTAGATAAGAATCATCCTCTTTTAACTGAAGAAGGACGTAAGAATTATTATAATTTACTTCAAGAAATTTATGAAGGATTAAAGAAGGAAACTCTTACATCATCATATATTTCAACCTGCATGACAAATGCAAAGAAAAATGTTAAGGCTCGTATTTACGATAAGGATATCGAAATTGCTTATTTAGCAGCTAATTCTGATTACACAAAGAATCGTAAGAGTGGCGCAGCTGATTTAGTTGCTACATTCAAATACAAGGATGAGGATTCGACTGATGAAACTCGTTCATGGGAAACTTCTGTAAACATCGTTGATGTTTGGAATAATATTGAACCTGCAAATGGTATTAAAAGCGCAGTTTCATTATTATCTAC
>URFB01000078.1 GCA_900547045.1 uncultured Mollicutes bacterium | reverse complement strand
AGGTAAGGAATATAAATTAGTAACTCCTACTAATAAAGAGTTCTATATTGATTTATTAATGTATCATACAAAGATTCATGCATATGTAGTTATTGAAGTTAAAATAGGTGAATTTACTCCTGCTGATTTAGGACAACTTGTCTTTTATGTTAATGCCATAAATAAGCTTGAAAAAACGGATGTAGACTCTAATACAATTGGATTGCTTCTTTGTAAGGATGCAGATAAATTTGTAGCTGAGACAACACTTGAAAATTCTTTACTTAAGCTTGGTATTTCTAAATATAAATTTATTGAAGAATTACCAAAATATTTAAATAGAAAACTAAAGGAAAATAATTAAAAATAATTGAGGTATTAAAATGATTAAAGAACAAGAAAATGAAGTAATTGAAAAAGACTATTTTAAGGATTTACAAAAAATCAAGGAAACGATTAGAACAAATCAAAATAAAGCTATGGTTATAGTAAATAGTGCTATGATTATGACTTATTATGAAATTGGTACAATTATCAATAAAAGGAAAACTTGGGGTAGTAAATATATAAAGAATCTAGCTAATGATTTAAAGGAATATGGGAAAGGTTATTCTTATGATCAGCTTAAAAGAATGGCTCAATTTGCGAATGAATTTACTGTCCAAGAAATCGGGGCACAACCTGTGCCCCAAATACCTTGGAGCACAATTATTGTAATTATGCAAAAGTCTTCCTCACATGAAGAAATGCTGTGGTATATTAATGAAACATATAAAAATGGTTGGTCTAGATCTATGGTATTAAACCAAATAGCACTTAAAGCTTATGACCGTAGTTTAATAGAGCCTACTACTTCTAATATAACTAAATCTGATGACTTATCTAATGAGTTATTTAAGGATACTTATGTCTTTGGTTTCTTAGATAAGAATAATATTAAAAATGAGAATGATTTAAAGGAACAAATGATTGATAATATCATTAAATTCTTACAAGAATTAGGACCAGGATTTTCTTTAGTTGGTAAGGAATATAAATTAGTAACTCCTACTAATGAAGAGTTTTATATTGATATTCTTTTATACCATACTAAAATACATTGTTATGTTGTAATTGAAGTCAAGATTGGTAAATTCCATCCTGCTGATTTAGGACAACTTATCTTTTATGTTAATGCAATTGATGATTTAGAACGAACTGAAAAAGATGATAAAACAATTGGCTTATTACTATGTAAGGAAGCTGATAGCTATGTGGCTAAAACATCCTTAAATAAAGCACAACTACATCTTGGTATTTCTAAATATAAATTTATTGAGGAATTACCCGAATACTTAAATAGAAAATTAAAGGAAAATAATTAAAGAACAAGGGGCTTACTCCTATAATAATTTAATTTTGATGACTCATTTTGCATAAGAAATTAAAGATATAAAAATTAATAAATCATTTTAAATTTTCATAAAAAAAGATGGTAAGTGCATAAAATATACCATCTTTTTTCTACTATTCTATTTCATTTTTTGTATTGATTTTGTTAATAACTAAATCTACAATTGAACAAATCAAAGAAAGCGAAAACATTACGATTGGTGTAATAAGAGCCGAACCAATAGAATAATCGGGATAAGTAATAACATTGTCTCTAAATGAAGAAAAATCATTTTGAATAGTTAATGCAGTATCTCTTACACATTGACTAAACGTAATTGTTATTACAATTACTAAAACCAAGGAAATTCCCGTAAATATTATATTTGAATATGATTCCTTTTGATTTAACTTTTTAATTATTCTTATTAAGAAAATAGCTACTACTATAACCACAAAAAAAGCCACTACATAACCGATTATAACCTTCGTCATAAGCTCTTCTCCCTGCTTAGGAAGAGCTCCACTATGATTACTATCTAAATTACAATATTCATATGCAGCTTTACAAAGAAGCATCAATATAGCACCAATACTATATTCCTGCTTTGTTGTAAGATATGATGAACTAGCATCTTTTATTATAACAACAGAATTTGTTAAACTAAATCCACCAATAAAAAAGAAAACTATAATTCCAAGCTTTAAAACCTCAGAAATAATGTTTTTATATTTATAATTTCTATTAGCAATCATATCTAAAACAAATCTAATTATATGTAATGCTAATAACCCACAAAAATCAAGAATCACACAAGCTTTTATGAAACCACCAACTGTAAGATTAACGCCTAAATTTAAAATGCTCATATTAGTAGTAACATTCAGCCTCATCAATGAAGCCACAAGCACACTTCCTAATGTTACACCAAACATTACCATTACTAAATGTTAAAGTGAAAAAAAATTATGTGGTTGTTTTGCAATTTTTACGATAGCCACAATTAAGCATATAGAGCTAGTAATCATAATTGCAAGTACACAAACCAAAAGGACTATATTCATCGATAAATCTCCAATTACACTATATTCATAATGACACATTTCTTCATCAATTTTAAAATTAGTGATATTATCAATAATTGAAAATAAATTTAATGAACCAATAGTATTATAATTTTGCTCAAGAATATCTGAACCTTGTGATACTCCTGATAAAATATTTGTAAATGAAGCTCCAATCGTTAACAAAATTAAAATTAAACATAAACTAAATGATGTTATTTTTAAAATTTTTGTTATTAGATTTAAAACATTATTAGTATTAATAGAACCATTAATATTTTTGGTCTTAGTTTTTTTAGACGATTCATCTAATCTTGTTCCACATTTAATACAAAACTTGCTTCCCTCCTCATTCTCATAGTTACAATTTGGACAAATATTTTTAAGCTTTTGTCCACAACCTGAGCAAAATAAAGCATGTTCTTTATTCTCTACTCCACAATTTTTACAAATCATTTCTTCTCCTTCACTTTCTTATGTTCATTATATCACTAATTTAAAAAAACATCTTAGAATTATACTAAGATGTTAAAAATTATTGTGTGTAAATATTACAATTAACCCGTTTTTTTATTTCAAAGGTAACTCCTACCTCTTCATTTCTAACTGATAAATAATAACCAAAGAAATCAAGTGTCTTTTTTACAATTGACATTCCAAGGCCAAATTGGCCATTAGATCCTTTCTCATATGGTTTAAAGAAACCATTTAAAAATTGTTCGTCAATATGCTCTCCATCATTATAAATTTGAATAACACCATCATGTAATGATATTTTTATTTCTGATTTCGCGTATCTTTTTGCATTATCAATAATATTATCAATTACAGTATAATAATTTTCTTGATAACCTTTATAATAGCACTCATCCAAGTCTAGAGTAAACTTAAGTTTTGTTTTTTGATATATATATGTATTAACAACACTTTCAATAATTTCTTTCATATTACAATTTTGAAATTCTTCCTTTTTTTCTAGATACTCAAGACGGTTATATTGTAATAACGTTGTAACCTTATGCTGCAAATTAGTACACTGATTTTGAATAATTTTAGCATCTGCTGGCTCAGCCATACCATCCTCAATAGCCTCCGCATAGGATTTAATTACCGCAATTGGGGTTTTAAAATCGTGACTGATATTTTGAAGCATTTCCTGCTTAGTAGCCTCGTTATGAAGAATTTCGTTACGCATCTGCTCAACCGATTTAGATAAATCCGCTAGCTCGTCGCTTCCATCATCTACATATTCCTCCTTATAGTTACTTGAAGGAAGATTAGCAATATGCTTCTTAAGACGATTAATTCTTGCCACATAGGCACTACTCCAAAGTCCTAAAATAAAGAAGGAAAAGATAAAGACAATACTAAAAATTAAAATAATTTGGGTACTAATATTGTTTGAAAATTCACGAGCATATCTCGTATTAGCTACCGCAATAATAAAGGTATAGCAATCATTCTCTAGGGATGTTGTTTGATAGGCATAATATAGTTTATCATAATTTTCTAAATTGATGGTTGCGTGACCAGAGGCGTCTGATCTAAATTCGATTGAATTTAATAAAACATCAATTTGGGGAACGCCAATGACTTCATTGATATTTGATGAAAACTGAATGTTTTCAGCCTTATGCGGATGCATACGCATACGGCCCTGAATTGTACATAAATTAATGGATGTGGAGGATTCTGGTACAAGCTCACAATCCTTCCACATATCCTTTGTAACCTCGATATAGGATTCTAAGCGTTCGTAGGTTTGAGTCTCAGAGATATTTCTTACACGTCCTACTACTATCATTCCAAATAGCGCTGATGATAGTAATAAAAGCCCAAAAAAGAGAATAATTAATTGAGTATTAAACTTAAACTTTTTCATAGTAAACGATATCCAAATCCATAAATTGTTTCAACCGATAAGGCTGGCATTTTTTGACGAAGACGTCGCATTAAGTCATCTACAACACGATCAGAGCCAAAATATTCACTACCCCAAACCGCATCAAGAATTTGATCTCTAGAGAAAGCCTTCCCCTTATTCTTAACTAAAAATAAAAGTAGGTCGTATTCCTTAGCCGTAAGATTTAGGTTTACATCATTTAATGTAACTATTCTCTTATCAAAATCAAGACGATAATCACCATATAAAACGATATTTTCATTAGCATTGCTAGAGGCATAAACACGGTTTAAAATATTTTTAACCCTTAGCATAAGCTCGCGAATAGAAAAAGGCTTTGAAATATAATCATCACTACCAAGCTCTAGTCCCATAATACGGTCAATATCCTGGTCTCTAGCCGAGGTAAAAATAACCGGCATTTTAGGATTAAATTCACGGATTTTTTTGATCAAATCATAGCCATTTAAGCCACCTGGTAGCATGATATCTAAAATCCATAAATCAAAGGCCTCATTAATATGAGAAAAGGCTTCCTCACCGGTTAAAAAATGGGTAACTAAGAAATTTTCACTTTTTAAATACTTACAAACAAGATTGGCTAGGTCAGCCTCATCCTCAACATAAGCTATTTTATACATATTTCCACATCCATTCTATAAATATAGTATATCATAAATAATTTACTCATTAAAGCGAAAGAAGAAGCTTACGGCTTCTTCTTTCTAAATTGGGAGAGTTAGTTTTGCTTTTGAATTCTATCTATTGTTTGTGTAGGGAGAATTATGATAGAATATTGTCTTCCTTTTGAAGACACCTATATTATATCCAATAATTATCGTAAAATTATAAATAAATTATGGGAAATTGTAGGAAAAATCATTTTTTAATTTTATTTTTTTAAGTATATAAAAAAGGAGGCTTAACCTCCTTAATTACAAATTAATCCTTGTCGTACATATCCTCATAATCATCCATGATGTCATTATATGAATCTTCATCCATATACTTAGTTTCATCATCTTCATCATATGTTTCAGTTACAAGCTCATCTCGTTCGATTTCATCGTCATCCTCTTCGTCGTCGTCATCGTAATCATCCTCGTCGACCTCAGGATCGTATTCATCAACGCTTTCGCCTTCTTCGTTTTCATCATCATCATTATCGTCTAGAGAATAGAAATCATCAGCTGATTCTTCTTCATCATCCTCTTCCTCGCCAGTGTTGAAGGCAGAACCATCCTTATCCCACTCATCAAGAGATTGACGGCTCTTTAAATCCCATTCCTCATCACCCATGTAAACGAAAAGAGAGCTTGTCGTAATATCGATATATAATTGTGCAGCATAACTACCATCTTCATCATCAAGACCCTTCATTTCAAGAGTTTCTCCAATGATTTTAGAAATAGGTTGCTTTGTTTTCTTATCATTCATTAGTTTAACTGCTACAGCATTCTTTACATTGTTTTGTTTTTTCTAGTTTTTCCATATTTCATTCCTCCATTAGAACGCATAACATATTTTACTAAAAAGTTTACTTTTTTTCAAGTGTATTTTCAATTATTAGGTATAATTTTACATTAGATTGAAAACTACCATCTAAATAATAATCATAATCAATTATTATCTTTTCATCCTCAAATATTAATCTTTTCGTTTTAACAAGCATATC
>URFB01000077.1 GCA_900547045.1 uncultured Mollicutes bacterium | reverse complement strand
ATACTTTCTTTGCCATATCCATCCTTCTTTCCATCTATTATACAGATATTTTATTTTTTATCTTATTGGCTTAATATCTAAAAATAGCTTTTATAAAAAAAGAGTAAGAAATTTTGTTAAAAGAATTGTCACAATAACAAAATATGCAATTCGTATTTTTACAATTGTATTTGCCTTTGTTGAAATGTATCACTATCCTATTTCAGATTTTGATAGAATTATTAATATTGTATCATTAGTATCACTATGCCTACAAATGCTTGTAAGTATTATCTCTCATTTTGTATCAAGATATATTGATTTATTTATAACCTCAATTAAAATGGATTATGAGGAAAGTAAAATTAGCGATTATGTTGAAAAGGGTGAAAGAATTGCTACTGATGGTATTAAGGGCTCTATTTTAGGATTTATCAATGAAAAGGCAGGCTTTTCAGAAGAGCATTCAAAGCAGATACCTAAAGCTAGGTTATCAGATTATGAGCTTAAGCAAAGAAAAGCTGTTTCAAATATTAGTGAAAAATATTTAAATGAAGAGCGTCAAGCAAAGGAAGAAAGAAGAATAGAAAGACAGGAGCATCAGCGTAAGAAGCTTGAGCATGAAAGCTCCTTATTAAAGGAAGGCTTAAAAAAATTAGGCATTTTCCAAAAAAATCGTAATTAAGCGATTGATTAATGAAGTTAGTTGTTATATATGAGTGAAGCATATTTAAATGAACTAAGGGTTGGGTATAGTGCAGTAATTAAATCAGTAGGAGGAAAGGGTGCCCTAAGACAGCATTTTCTTGATATGGGCTTGATTCCGGGTGTTGAGGTAACACTTGAAAAATTAGCTCCGATGGGAGATCCAATGGAGCTTAGAATTCATGGCTATGAGCTTACCCTTCGTATTGATGATGCTCATGAAATAGGAATTGGCAATTCCTATATAAAAAAGGAAGAAGAAATAAAGGAAAATATAGCCAAGGATACAAGCCACCCTGGTTTAGGTGAGGGTGGTAAATATCATAATTCGAAGGATGAGAAGCCTCTTCCTAGGGATCATAGCTTAAATTTAGCGCTTGTTGGAAATCAAAACTGTGGTAAAACCACCTTGTTTAACAAATTAACAGGCTCAAATCAGCATGTAGGAAATTTCCCTGGTGTTACGGTTGATAGAAAAGACGGTAAAATCAGGAATAATGATAAGGCAAGTGTAACAGACCTACCAGGAATTTATTCTCTTTCACCCTATAGTGATGAGGAGATTGTTTCAAGAAACTTTATTTTAAATGGTAATTCTGATGGTATTATTAATATTGTAGATGCGACTAATATTGAAAGAAATCTATATTTAACCCTTCAGCTTATGGAGCTTGATGTGCCTATGGCCTTAGCACTTAATATGATGGATGAAATGAATGGAAATGGTGGCTATATCGATATTAATAAAATGGAAGAAATGCTTGGTATTCCGGTTGTACCAATTTCGGCTAAGAAAAATGAGGGTGTAGATGAGCTTATAAGCCATAGCCTTCATGTTGCCTATTATCAGGAAAAGCCAGCTATAACCGATTTTTGTGATGAGACAGAAAGAAATGGTGCTATCCATAGAGCAATTCATAGTATTATGTATTTAATTGAGGATCACGCTAAGGCGGCCAATATTCCTTTAAGATTTGCTTCAACCAAGCTAATTGAGGGCGATAATTTAGTAAAAAAGGCCCTAGGCCTTGATGAAAATGAGCTTGAAACAGTTGAACACGTTGTTTTACAAATGGAAAGTGAAAGTGGACTTGATAGAAGTGCTGCGATTGCGGATATGCGCTACAATTATATTACTAAGATTTGTAAGGCCTGTGTTGTTAAGCCTCATGAATCAAAGGAGCATATAAGAAGTAAAAAGCTTGATAGGATTCTTACTGGAAAATATACAGCTATTCCGGTTTTCATTTTAATTTTAGGCTTAATTTTCTTTTTAACCTTCAATGTTATTGGTAAGGGGCTTCAGGATTTACTAGCCTTTGGTGTTGATTCATTATCAAGCCTAATTGATAGGTCATTTACAAGCTGGAATATCAATCCTATTATTCATTCTCTTGTAGTAGATGGTATCTTAAATGGCGTTGGTAGTGTTATTTCCTTCATGCCCGTAATTGTTGTTTTATTTTTCTTTCTATCATTTTTGGAGGATTCAGGCTATATGGCAAGAATCGCCTTTGTGATGGACAAGCTTTTAAGAAAGATTGGACTTTCAGGAAAATCAATTGTACCACTATTAATGGGCTTTGGTTGTACAGTACCAGGCGTTATGTCAACCAGAACACTATCATCAGATCGTGATAGAAAAATGACGATTATGCTAACGCCATTTATGAGCTGCTCAGCTAAGCTTCCTATTTATAGCTTTATTGCAAGTATTTTCTTTAAGCAATATGCTTGGCTTGTTATGGTTGGGCTTTATGTTTTAGGTATTTTAATTGGTATTTTAGTAGCCTTTATTTCTAAAAAGTTCTTTTATAAGGGCGAGCCTATTCCCTTTGTAATGGAGCTTCCTAATTATCGAATGCCAGCGATGAAAAATGTTTTCCAGCTTCTATGGGAAAAGGTAGAGGATTTCCTAAAGCGTGCCTTTGGTATTATTATGATTGCAACCATCATAATTTGGTTCCTACAATCATTTAATTTCAAATTCTCCCTTGTTGCTTCCTCAAGCGACAGCATGCTAGCTGTCATTGCAGGTGCTATTAGTCCTATCTTCAAGCCTCTTGGCTTTGGAGATTATAGAATTACTACCGGCTTAATTTCAGGAATTCTTGCTAAAGAGGGTGTAGTATCATCCTTAATGGTTTTATTTGGAAGCGAAGAGGCTATTATGGCAATCCTTAATCCTTGTCAGGCCTTTTGCTTACTTGTATTTTGCCTTTTATATACACCATGTGTGGCCGCTCTTTCAGCTATTAAGCGTGAGCTTGGTCTTAAAAATATGCTTTTCATCGCCTTCTTCCAAATTGGCGTTGCGTGGACAGCTTCGGGTGTATTCAGCTTAATTTTCCATATTTTTGGAGGTATGTAAATGAATCTTGCATCATGGATTGTACTTGGTATTTTAATTTTTATTGCTGTAGCTGCTTCGATCATATATTTTAAAACGAAGGGTAAATGCTCATGCTGTGATGGTAAATGCAGCTGCTGTAAGAAAAATCATAATGATTAAAGTAAAAAAAATCATTTATTAGCATTTTGCTTATAGGTGATTTTTTTAATTTTATTAATTATAAATTAGCTTTAATTTGCTATAATAACTAAGAGGAGGCGAAAAAATGAATAGAACCTATATTTGTATTGATTTAAAGTCATTTTACGCCTCAGTCGAGTGCGTAGATCGTGGGCTTGAGCCCTTAATTGATAATTTAGTTGTAGCTGATGATACGAGAACTGATAAAACCATTTGTCTTGCGGTTACTCCAAGCCTTAAGGCTCAAGGTGTTCCTTCAAGGCCTCGTCTTTTTGAGGTTAAGCAAAAGGTAAGAGAAATTAATAAGGAAAGAAGAAATAAAGCATTTAATCATAGCTTTATTGCAAGATCTTATAATAGTAAGGAATTAGAGGCTAATCCTAATTTAAAGCTTGCCTATGTTATTGCCAGGCCTAGAATGGCTCATTATATTGAGGTAAGCTCTAAAATTTATAGTATTTATTTAAAATATATTGCTAAAGAGGATATTCATGTTTATTCAATCGATGAGGTCTTTATTGATGCGACTAATTATTTAAATGCTTATGGAAAAACAGCCTATGAGCTAGCTAAGGTTATGATTAAGGATGTTCTTAATGAAACCGGAATTACAGCAACGGCAGGAATTGGTACTAATATGTATCTTGCTAAGGTTGCGATGGATATTGTAGCTAAAAAAAGTAGGGCAGATAAGGATGGAGTAAGAGTTGCAAGCCTAGATGAAATTTCTTACCGTAAGGAGCTTTGGGAGCATACACCTCTTACTGATTTTTGGCGAATTGGACACGGTATTGAGCAAAGATTAAACAAGCTAGGAATTTATACCATGGGTGATATTGCCCTTTATTCAATGAATTATAACAAATATGAAAATGAGGATGTGCTTTTTAAGGAATTTGGCATTAATGCGGAGCTTATCATTGACCATGCCTGGGGAATTGAACCAGCCCTAATTAGTGATATTAAGGCTTATAAGCCTAAATCATCAAGCCTAAGCCAGGGGCAGGTTTTATGTGAGGGCTATAGCTTTGATAAGGCAAGAATTGTCATTAAGGAAATGGCTGATGCTCTATCCCTAGATTTAGTTGAAAAGGGACTGCTTACTAATCAGCTTTCTTTAATGCTTGGTTACGATAGGCTTTGCCTAAATGACGCTATAATTAAGGAATGCTATAAGGATATGCTTGATAATGATTATACGGGAAGAATAGGAATTAAGCCTTCAAATAGAAGTATTAATTTAGAGTATTTTACATCGTCTAGCATGGAAATAACTAAAGCGATTGATGATTTATATCAGCTAATTGCGGATAGAAGGCTTAAAATTAAGCGCATTAATATTTCAGCGAATAACCTAATAGATAAGGCTAGCTATAATCCTAAGCAGGATTTAAAGCAGGTATCCTTATTTGATGATCTTGACCAAGAGCTTTCTAATGAGGCAAAAAGAAATGAAATGGTTGAAAAGGAATATAAGCTTCAAAAAACGATTAGCAGTGTTAAGGGAAAATACGGAAGAAATGCTCTAATTAAGGGCATGAGCCTAGAGGATGGTGCAACGGCTAAGGAGCGTAATGAGCAAATAGGAGGTCATAGGTCATGAATCAAAAATATTTAAATATTTTATATGAAAAAAGACCTCAGTCGAAGCATTTTCCGATGTCAAGAGAGCAAAGAGCTGCACAATTTTCTCCCTTTGCGGCTTTAAAGGGCTATGATGAGTCCATTGATGAGGAAGGAAGAGAGGTTGATGCTATAATTAACCTTTCTGAGGATGAAATGCTTGCCTTAAATCAAAAAATTAATTATATAATAAATAATTTAGCTAATATTAATAAGGTTAAAATTATTTATTTTGTTCCTGATTTAAAAAAGCAGGGTGGAAGATATTTTATAGCGTCTAAAAAAATTAAAAAAATTGATCCTCAAAATCAATTTTTAGTTCTTGAAAATAAAGAAAAAATTTCATTTAAAAGTATTTATAATATCGAAGTAGATAAAAATTAAAAGTCAAGACTATTATTATAATTCTTTTGTGATAAAATTCTATGTGTTGAGGAAAGAAGGAGTAAAAATGTTTGAGGCAAGTATTAATATTTTATCACTAGATGGTAGCGAGCTTTCTTATAGCTTAATTTGTAACCAGGATGAATTGAATGAGCTATTAAGAAAATATGACGCAAATGAGCTTAGCTACAAAAGAATTATGCAGGCCAAGCTTTCTGCAAGCAAGGAGACAGCTTTTTGTCCCTATTGTATGAAGCTTGAATTCATTAAGGATAAAAATGAAATTCATGTCTGCAAGGATTGTCATAAAAAGTACTTTGTACAAATCCATTAATTAAGTGAATCACCAGATTCACTTTTTTTATGCTACAATATGAATAGATATTGAGATTATTTTTAAGAAAATATCTTAGTATTTAAACTAATATAAGCTTAATAATGCATTAAAAAATATTATTAGTATGTGATAATAGAATGAGAATTAAGTATTTAAATGATAAAAAGCTATGGTGTGTTATAAATGAAGATAACGTTATTTTAACATATCAAAGCTCATATATAGCTTGCGTTAATTAGATTAATGCCCATAAATTGCTGTAAAGCGTATTATTAAAGTGTAGGTTAGGGGATGCGGACATTTTTTAGTTGATATTTACAGCTGGACAAGTTGCTTCAAGAGGTGAGAAAAACTTGATGGTCAGGTTAAAGTTGGATATTATGAAAATGTAAATGTTGGAATTATAAGATCAAATGGAGCAATTACAACCATATTTCCAATGAAAATTCAAAAAAATAGGAAAGGAAAAATTATAGATGAACGTAAAAAAATTACTACTGCTATTAATCCTTT
>URFB01000076.1 GCA_900547045.1 uncultured Mollicutes bacterium | reverse complement strand
TTAATTATATTATTGATAAAACTACTGCTTCAAGCTTTGATGTTTCAAAACATAAGATAGTGTTTAATATTATTGGTGGTGTATTATTAGCTCTTCCTGTGATATTAATCCTTATAAAAAGAGATTTTAAAAATAAGAATATTGTTTTTACGGATTATCTTTTAAAGGTATTTGAGGTTATATCTTTATTAAATCTTCCTTTAACATATTTAATTATTACAAATGCTAAAAATTTAAAAATGTCTGGAATAATTATTGGAGGAATTATAATTGTAATGCAAATTTTTACAATTGTAATTTATATTTTAAGAATTAAGCATTACGAAATTAAAGTAGAGGACGTATCTGATAAAGAAACTGTTGTTAATGATACAAAAGAAACTCCTCTTAGTGATGAAATAATTGAAACCTCAGAGAATACTGAAGAAGAAGTTAGTGATACGTCAAATTCTGAAACCCTAGATGAGGCTTTAGCTGAAACTAAAGAAGAGGCTTTAGAAGAAGAAAAACAAGAATCAAGAAGTATTGAGTCTGTAATTTCTGAAGAGTCAGTAGATGATGAAGATAATGACGAGGATGATGACATTGATGAGCTTGAAGAAGATGATAAGGAAGATGCAAGTGCGCCTTCATCATTAGTGGTATCTGAAAAAAGAATTCGTTTAACCTTCGAGGAAAAAACAACGCTTGCATCAGATGAGGTAAAAAGTTACTACAATGAAGTTAAAAACTATTTACTAATGTATCGTGCCCACGCTCGTTTATCTAAAAAATGTGAATCATTTAGATATAAGGGTTTACTTGCAAAGGTTGCATTTGCTGGTAAAACATTGAAGGTTAATTTAGCAATTGATCCTAAAACACTTGAAGGGACAAAATATCATTTCAAGGATAGATCAGATAAAAAGCAATATCAGCTTGTACCAACACAGATTAAGATTAAATCTGATCGAGGTCTTAAGTACTTTAAGGAATTAGTCGATATGATGATGAATGGACGTGAGGTAAAACCTAAGCGTCGCTTTGAGACAACGGATTTTACAGCTCTTTTAATTCCTGATGGGCATGCCGTTTTATACACACTTGGAGTGACAAATGATCATTTAGTTGATATTATGGATGTATCTAATATTCCAAATGATTTACCTGTTGATTTGGTATATCATATACCAACAATAAATGGTGAGGATATTGAAGGTATGAAAGAAGAAAACAGCATATATCTTGATACATTATGTAAGCATTTTAATGATGGTGATACTATAAGCCTTGATATTCTTAAGCGTAATAATATTCTAACAAGAGGTAATATGCTAAGAATTAAGGCTAGAGGAACATTAGATAAGCATTTTACAATATATGCTGATTCCTTTGAAGCTAATGCTCTTGCAATGCTTCTATGTACTGGTTCAAAGGCTGTTAAGCTTATTAGAGCTAAGAAACAAAAGAATTAAGAATAAATTTAATATTTAATAAAAAAAGCACAGTTTATGTGCTTTTTCTTTACTAATTATGTTTAAAATGCTAAAATTAGTTGTAATTTTAAGAGGATGATTTTTATGTATGATGTAATCGTTGTTGGTGGTGGTCATGCTGGATGTGAAGCATGCCTTGCAACCTCAAAAATGGGCTTTAAAACCTTATTAATATCAGGTAATTTAAATATGCTAGGATCAATGCCCTGCAATCCATCAATAGGTGGACCTGCTAAGGGTATTGTTGTAAGAGAAATTGACGCTCTTGGTGGCTATCAAGGAAAAAATGCGGATTTATGTCAAATTCAAATGAAGATGCTAAATTCCTCAAAGGGCCCAGCTGTTAGAGCCTTAAGAAGTCAGGATGATAAGGTTTTATACTCTAAAATGATGCGTAAGCATCTAGATGAGCAGGAAAATTTAGAGCTTAAAGAGGGCTATGTTGAAAATATAATTGTTAAGGATAAGAAGGCATGTGGTGTTATTATGCCTGATGGTGAGTCAATTATGGCTCGTGCCGTTATTATTACAACTGGTACATATCTAAATAGTAAAATATTTAGAGGTCACGTTGTAACAACCTCAGGACCTGAGAATCAGCCAACAAGCTTCGGTATTTCCGCTCAGCTTCATGATTTAGGCTTTGATGTTAGACGTCTTAAGACCGGAACACCTCCTCGTATTAAAGCCTCTACAATTGATTTTTCTAAATCAAGCCTAGAGCCAGGTGATACATATCCTTATCGCTTTTCCTTTGATTTAGGATATGAGCCAATTAATAAAATTAGTGTTCCTTGTCATTTAACCTATACTAATAAGGAAATTCATAAGCTTATTATGGATAATCTTGATGAGAGTGCGATGTATGGTGGTGTAATTACGGGTGTAGGACCAAGATACTGTCCTTCAATTGAAACGAAGGTTGTTAGATTTAGTGATAAGGATCGTCATCAAATTTTCCTTGAGCCTGAAAGCCTTGAGTGGGATCAAATTTATGTTCAGGGCTTTTCTACCTCAATGCCTGTAGAAATTCAGGATAAGATGATTCGTTTAATCCCTGGTCTTGAGCATTGTGAGGTCTTACAATATTCATATGCGATTGAATATGATTCAATTAATCCTTTGAATTTATGGCCAAGCCTTGAGACAAAGCTTGTAGAAAATTTATTCTGCGGAGGTCAAATCAATGGAACATCTGGCTATGAGGAGGCTGCTTGTCAGGGTCTTATGGCGGGTATTAATTGTGGCTTAAAGCTTCAGGGTAAAAAGCCTTTAATTTTAGGTCGTGATGAGGCTTATATTGGTGTACTTATTGATGATTTAGTTACGAAGGGCACAGATGAGCCTTATCGTTTATTAACATCCCGTGCGGAATATCGCTTACTTTTAAGACATGATAATGCGGATTTACGTCTTCGTGAATATGGCTATCAGGTAGGATTAATTTCACAGGAGCAGCATAATGCCTTACTAAATAAAATTAAGAGCATTAATGAAATGACAACATATCTTAAAATAACGAATGTTACAATGTCTGAAGAAAATAATGCCTATATTGAATCAAAGGGCTCATCTCGTATTCTTGAATCAACTAAGGCCTATGAGCTTTTAAAGCGTCCTGAGCTTGATTATCATGATATTAAGCACCTGCTTAAGCTAGATATTAGTGATGAGGTTTTAGAGGCAGTAGAGATTGAGGCTAAATATAAAGGCTATATTGAAAAGGCTCGTTCTCAGGCAGCTCACCTAAGAGCTCTTGATGAAAAGCTAATTCCTGACGATATTGATTATAATAAGGTTGATAATATCGCCCTAGAGGCTCGTGAAAAGCTTATGCAAATTCGTCCAAGAACAATTGGTCAGGCCTCAAGAATTTCAGGTGTAAATCCCGCCGATATTGCAGTACTTTCAGTTTATTGTGAGGCATATAAGAGAGGATAATTATGAATTTTAAAGAAGATTTAAAAAAATTAAATATTGAATTAAATGATAAGCTCTCTTTAAGCTTTGAGCAATATTATAAATTCCTAGTTGAATATAATGAGCATGTTAATTTAACCGCTATTACGGATTATGAGGGTGTTTTTTATAAGCATTTTTATGATTCCTTAACCTTATCGCTTGCCTTAGAGCCTAATAAGCAAATTAAGCTTGTTGATGTAGGAGCAGGTGCAGGATTTCCCTCTATTCCTAATGCAATTGTATTTGATAATTTAGATGTTACAATTATTGATGCATTAAATAAAAGAATTGCCTTTTTAAATGAGCTAATTGCTAAATTAGGCTTAAAGAATGCAAAGGCACTACATGCACGTGCTGAGGAATACGCGCAAAATCACCGTGAGGAGGCTGATGTAGTAACTGCTAGAGCGGTTGCTAGATTAAATATTCTAGCTGAGCTTTGTCTTCCTCTTGTTAGAGTAGGGGGCTTATTTATTGCGATGAAAAGCCTTGAGTCAGCTTCAGAGCTTAATGAGGCTAAAAATGCCATTAGGCTTCTAGGAGCATCATATCTTAAAACAATTAGTGTTGAGCTTCCTAATGAGATGGGGCATCGTGAAATATTAGTTTTTAAAAAGGTTAGCCAAACACCTAATAAATATCCCCGTCAATTTAGTCAAATTAAGAATAAGCCATTGTAGTAAGGAGTTTTTGTTATGAGCTGTAAGGTAATTGCAATTACAAATCAAAAGGGCGGAGTAGGGAAAACAACGACATCTGTAAATCTTTCCGATGCATTGGCAAGATTAGATAAAAGAGTATTATTAATTGATTTAGATCCACAGGCCTCTGCGTCATTAAGCCTGGGCTTAGATCGTTATGAAAATAAAACTATTAATGATGTATTAATGGGTGAATGTGAAATCAAGGATGCCATTTGTCATCCTAAGCATTCTAAATGTGATGTGGTTGTATCAAATATTAATTTATCAAAGCTAGAAATTAAGACTATTGATAATCCTAATCGTGAGACGTTACTAGCTGATGCTATTTCAGGCTACCGTAAAAATTATGATTATATTATTATGGATTGTCCACCATCACTAGGTATTATTACATTAAATAGCTTATTTGCAGCAGATAGCTGTCTTATTCCTGTTCAATGCCAGTTTCTGGCCATTGATGGCTTAACTCAGCTTTTGAATACTATTAAAGCCGTTCAAAAGCGTAAGAAGCTTACTGGGAAAAATCTACAAATTGAAGGTATTTTACTAACAATGCTTGACAAGCGTGTTATTTCCTCTTGGCAAATTGTCAACGAAATAAAGGAATGCTTCGGGGAAAAGGTTTTTAAAACGATTATTAATGTTAATGTTAAGGCTCAAATAGCTCCAACGGTAGGTAAGCCTGTAATTGCGTATGCATCTAGATGCCCTGCGTCTAAGCAATATAAGGAATTAGCAAAGGAGATAGTGAAGAATAATGGATGAAAGAAAAACATTACTTGATTTAATGAATGAAAATATTACTGAACCAGATAATGAACAAATAATAGAATTGCCACTATCTAAGGTTAAGCCTAATCCTTATCAGCCTCGTAAGGAATTTGATAAGGATGCTCTTAATGATTTAGCTTCATCTATTAAGGTTCATGGTGTTATTCAGCCGATAATTGTAAAGGAAAATGCAGGCGAATATATTATTATCGCTGGTGAAAGACGCTACCGTGCATCCCTTCTTGCTAAAAAGGAGACGATTCCGGCAATTGTAAGAAGCTACGAAAAATCAAAGATGATTGAATTAGCTTTAATTGAAAATCTTCAAAGACAGGAGCTATCTGCCTATGAGGAGGCTAATGCCTATGCATTAATGATTCGTGAGCTTGGCTATAATCAAACGGATGTAGCAAAGCATGTAGGTAAAAGCCGTAGCTATGTTACTAATATGCTAGGTATTTTAAATTTACCTAAAGAGGTTTTATCAATGCTACAATTAGGTAAAATTTCCTTTGGTCATGCTCGTGCCTTATCTAAGCTTTCTGATGAAAAACGTATTATTGAGCTTGCTCATATCATTATTATGAAAAGCTTAAGCGTTCGTCAAATTGAGGAGCTTGTTAAAAATGAAGATAAAAAGGTAGCTCAGCATGCTCGCAAAAGTGACAAGCAAATAATTTCTAAATCAATTGGTAAGGATAACTTGAAAATTAAAATAGCTATTTCTAAGGATAAGATTTCCATTAAGGCTAAAAGCCATGATGAGCTTCAAGAAATTGTTAAATGGCTATTGGAGGTAAAATAATGTTTGAAGAGGGAACGATTGTAGTTACAAAGAAAAATCATGTTTGTGGATCAAATGAATGGAAAATAATTCGCACGGGAGCAGATTTAAAGCTTGAATGTGTAAAATGTAAAAGAGTTATTATGATGCCAAGATATGAGCTTGAAAAGAAGATAAAAAGCAAATAATGGCTTAACTATCATATTTATTTGATGTTTTTGAAAGACTATAGGAGAAATTCTATAGTCTTTTTTACAAAAACCACAAAAATTTTAAAAAAATGCTTGCAATTGTTAAAAGTTTATAATATAATAAGGGAGCGCTATGATTTAGAGCGTAAATAACTGGTCGGGTAGCGAAGAGGCTAAACGCGGCAGACTGTAA
>URFB01000075.1 GCA_900547045.1 uncultured Mollicutes bacterium | reverse complement strand
TTTTGTAATAGCGGTATACAAAATTTGCTTATTTAGCATCGGATGACCGCTTTTATTTGGTAAAATAACCATAATATTTTTATATCCCGATCCTTGAGCCTTATGTACCGTTATAGCATAGGCAAGCATCATCTTGCTTAAATCAAGCATTCTTAAGGGATAAAGCATATATTTTCCTAATTTTAATAATTCGTCCTTAGCAAATAAAGAATCATTTTTATATTTTTCATTATTCTTTTCAATTAAAAGGAATAAGGTATCTAAGCCCTCTAGGCTTACAATTATACCTGTATCACCATTATAAAGGTCAAGCTCACTATTATTTTTAGTAATCATTACTGGCATTCCTACATTGTAGGAATTTTTATTTGTAATATTCGTGCTACAAGAATAATTTTTGACTAAATTGTTAATTGAGCTAACACCATAGCGACCCTTATTAAGGCAGGTTAGGATTCTTGCATCATCAATGATCTTAAAAACATTATCTAGAGAATCAACATCAAATTTAACTCCTTGACATAAATTTTCCTGAGACTGCCAAAAGCTTACTGCCCATTTTTCAATTATTTTCTTAAAATCATCATAATTATCCTTTATATCATAATAATAAACTGGATAATTACCATTCCTGTTATCTAAGCTAAAATCTGCTGCAGGCTTCCATAAGACATCCTTGATTTCCTCTTCTTGATTTACTTTTCGTGCTAAAGCACCAATTTCTGATTCACTGCTAAAGCGATTTGATTCTACAAGCTCTACCTTTTTATCATCTAAAGCAGGACAATCAAGTAAATCAGCTAATACTGCCCCACACTCAACAGATGGTAGCTGATATTTATCACCTAGAAAAAAGACTCTAGCACCCGTAGGAATAGCCTCAAGTAATGAATCAAATAGACATACATCGATCATACTAGCCTCATCAATAATAAAAATCGAATGAGAGTTAAATTGCTTCTTATGGTTATAAATAAAGCTTCCTTTTTCAAAATCAAAGCCTAAAAGCCTATGAATAGTATATTCCTTAAGCTTAGCTAAGGCACCAAGCTCCTTATCAAAGCCCTTGAATGACACCTTAGCAATAGCCTCATTAATACTTTCCTTAATTCTTGATGCAGCCTTACCACTAGGAGCAGTAAGATAAATCTCATAATCTGGATGCTTGTTTAAAAGCATTAAAAGTAAATAAAATACGGAGGTAGTCTTACCAGTACCAGGTCCTCCAGTAACAATCAAATTTTGACCAATTCCCTTACTAATAACCTCAATTTGCTTTTCCTTAGCACTTGGCCAAAAATCTAAAACATTAATATTAATTGTATGATTTTCTTTAAAGCTAAATAATCTATTAATCGAATTTTTAATGCCTTCCTTAGCATTAAAATATTTTTTAGCATATAAAAAGCCCTTATAAGCCTTAAAAAGGCTATCATCAGCCAGAAGCTTCGATGCATAAAGACATGCGATACTATCAATAGCTTTAGAGCCATCTTGGCTTAAGGCATCTAATTCATTATTATCCACAGAATCATCCTCAAGCATAAGACTCTCGCCCTTACACTTCTCCTGCCACCCTGTCTTTAATCTTGAATCTAGAGGCATACAGATTGAACCATCATAAAGATAGCTAAAATAAATGGCAATAAGCTTTATAACATCCTCGTTTTCCTCAAAAGGCTTGATAATATAATTGATAGCATCCTTAAATAAAGGATCCATTAAATCATATTTTATTAGCAAGCCTATAAATTCATCACTTGTCATTTTTAGCACCTTCTTTTTTTAGATTAGCAAGCATTTCCTTAAATGCTGATTCTAAATCAGTCCATGATCTCCAGCTTTGAGCATAAATTCCATTAAAGCTATCAGTCCTTGTACCTCTAATAAAAACATAATAGATTCCACCAAAATGTTTATTAAAGACCTCATCAAGGCTAGTTTCAAGACCAAGGCCATAAAGCCATTTAACAAGACAGTATGAATATAGCACTCTTTGAACAGCATAATGCTCATCTACTCTTTGCTTTATATTTTGAAGCTTATTATAGCTTAATAAATCCTTATCATTTATCGTATCTGATTTCCAATCTAGAATACTATAATACTCTCCTCTTTTAATAATAAGATCAATAAAGCCATTATAATAATTTGAAAAGGAATCATTTATTAAATTACTAAAATTGAATTCAATTTCCGCTTTACGACAATCTCCTTCAATATCCTTCAAATAGAAAAATTGATTATCTTCAATTTTACTTCCACAAATTAGCGGAAGTCTAGCATTTAAGGTATCACCAACAATACCTGAAATATATTTTATTTGCTCATCATTAAGCTTTATTTTATTAGCGCTAAGGCGCTCATCAATTACTAGCCTAAGGGCTTTTTCATTTGCGATATCCTTAAATTCAAAATTTTCAAATATTTCATGAAGACAGGTTCCAATTTCAGCACCTCTTGGAAATTTGTTTGGAATTTCTTTAGGATTAGAATCATCATATTCTAAAGCTGCTGGTATACAATTAGTATCAATATTAAATAAAGGCTCTTCAATTTCAATTCCTTCCTTATTTTGATTTAAGGAATCATCTAAAACTAATGATTTCAAAACCGCTTTACTCATAGATGCATATGAATGCTTATAAATATTATGAGCCTTCATTTTAGAAGAAATATCTTTAAGAATAGCCTCCTGATCTTCCTTCTCCTTTAGGGCCTCAGCCTTATTTACACCGATAATTTGCTTAAGACTTTGATTTAAATCATCAAATGATAATTTTGCGTCTAAGGCATTATACTTATCCTGATTATTCTTATAAAATTCAGCAATCATAGAATCTTTAGAATAAGGTAAAATCATTAGATTTTTAGCTCTTGTATAGGCTACATAATAAAGCCTTTCTATCTCATCACTACTATTATCCTTACCAATTATATTACCATTAAGATCCTTTATCGCATTTAAATAGGTCAAATATGCCTTATCCTGACGAATAATCCTAAGACCACCTGAATTACGCCTTTTAGAGATAGCGTTAGCTACAATAACAATTGGACGGTCAAGACCCTTCGAGGCGTGAATAGTCATTAGCTCAACACTATCAAAATCAGTTCCCTTCGCTACAATATCCACATTAAGCTCATCAAGTGAATCGTTAGCCTCAAGGGTTAATAATCTTTTCTTAAGAGAAAAAAGATTATTTCCAGCTAGCAAATAGGATAGGGCATAATCACCAATTTGTCTAAAGACATTATATCTTTGAACACTTGTAATATTTCCTAGGACCTCATTTAATCTTGAATCTGATAAAATTGATTCAATTAGCTCATTATATTTAAAATCAGAAGCTAATTCCTTCCAGTAAATGACAAGCTTCATTTCATCGTTATCATCTCTATCAAAATCACTGCTTGAGGCTTCCTCAAGGGTTAAGCCAAAAAACTTCGTATATAAAAGCTTTCTAAAGGCCTTACGATTATTACCCGTAAAATCAGGCTTTAATAAGGCATCAATTAAGCAAATCCACTGCGCACATTCAACCCCTGAAAATAAACTATTATCCTTATAAATAACAAAAGGAATACCAATTTTATTAAATATTTCAATAAAATCAGAAAATTTCTTTCTTGCACGTGAGATAATCATGAAATCATTAAAGCTAACATTTCTTTCTTGATTATGGTTATCAATAATACGTAAATTAGTATTACCATTTTCATCCTTAGTACAATAATCAATAATAAGCTCAGCCGTTTTTTTAGCAAAATCATAATCAGAAATATCGTCATTTTCATTTGCAATAATGGAAATACCCTTTATTTCATTTCCCTTATACTTCGCCTTAATTGAAGGGCTTCCAGCTTTAACATCACGATAGGCTAAGGATTTAAAGCTTTCGGCTTTGAATATTTCATTATAGCCAGCAATCATTGACGCTGAAGAACGATAGTTATTAGGAAGTAGATATTCCTCCCCATTGGAAGCAATTTCCTTGCAGGCATTATTATAAACAGCCACATCTGCTCCCTGAAAGGAATAAATTGATTGCTTGTTATCTCCTACAACAATAAGATGATTTTTGGGACTGTCTAAAAAGACATTTTTAAAAATATCCCATTGAATTTGATTAGTATCCTGAAACTCATCAATAATGGCATAATCATATTTAGCCTGAAGCTTTTCCTTAAATGACAAGGAATTAATGACCGCTTCTCTTACCTCAGAAAGCATATCATTAAAGCTAATCCAGCCATGCTCCTTCTTTTCCTTCGTACATAAAAGATAAAATTCCTGCGCAAGATTTAAATATTTGAATAAGCTGCTATCAATGTCCTTATCAAACTTAACATTATTTTTAGCTCTTTTTAAATACTCTAAGGATGTTTTATCTAGGGTTGATGATGTAAGCCTAGCCGTTTTACTAATAGCCGCTCTTACTTCCCTAATGGCCTTTTGTTCATTAGGATCTAAAGATCCTAAGGCTTGAAAATAATCATCAATAAAATGATGATATTCCTTTTTTATCTCATCATCCTTAATCCTAGCATAATCAAAATTTTTGAAGAAATCATCAATTTCATTTTCTGCTTTATTAATAAGGCTCTTTAAATCCTGCTTTAAATAATAAAAGAATTCCTTTGCCTTATCATAATAAACAATATCATCAACTAAATTACCCTTTTTATCTAAATATAGCTTATTAGCTATTTGTCTAATATTACAATAGCCTTCCTTAGCATCAGATGATAAAATACTGCCATCATAAAGCTTTTCTCTTATAAATGTATCATATAAATCATCTAATTTATAATCATCGACTAATTCAAGGCTTGATGCTAAGCCCATATCAAAATAAAGCTCCTTTAGGGTATCCTGACAAAATGAGTGTATAGTACCAATATGAGCATTAGTTAAATCCCTTTTAAGCTCTTTTCCAATCTTAATCTTAAGCTCACCAGCTGCCTTATCGGTATAGGTAACAATTAAAATTTTGTTAATATCAACCTTATTCTCTACTAATTTAGCAATAATTT
This sequence comes from uncultured Mollicutes bacterium, assembly GCA_900547045.1. Taxonomy (GTDB): domain Bacteria; phylum Bacillota_I; class Bacilli_A; order Acholeplasmatales; family Anaeroplasmataceae; genus CAG-307. The sequence goes on along the minus strand of URFB01000075.1, from coordinate 1,183 downwards.
TAACAAGGCTGTAGGTTTTTCCTGTTCCAGCTGAGGCTGCAATAGAGCAATTAGTATTTATATTAAAACTATTAATATCAAATATTTTCATAAAATCACCTATACCTTACCCATTTTAGAACTAAATCCCTATAAGCCTGCCATTTTTGGTCAAAATTTTCTCTTGTAAAGCCAGCGGATTCCTTCACATCAACCATTTTCATCGTATCACTATAAGATGAATAGCTATCAGCTAAGGCTGAAGCATATTCTGCATCCTCCATTTTTTCTATTTTAAACATAATCGTATCCTTAAAATTAAAATATTCCTGATACATTTGCTTTAAAATATCCTTAGCCTCCGTAATTGATATATCATATTCCTTTTTTTCAATTTCACTTACATATAAATAAATTCTAGCATTATTAATATTATTTTTAATAATATAGGCAAGAGAAATAATATAAATCGCTAAATAATTTTTTATTTTAGGCTTATCATACTTATTTAAGCTATAAAAGCTTATACTAGCTTCTTCCTCAGATACAATAAATTTATCATTAACGCTCAGAACCCAATCATCTAAAATTAGTGAAAAGCTATCCTCAAGACGACCAGCACTGATAGCATTTTTATAATTTTGGACGTTATTGCACATAGTATCAAATTCTGCTTTAAAATCAAGATATGGAAGCTTATGTCTTAGCTTATATTCCTTAAAAATATGATCTAAATTAGGATTTGGCAAAAATAATTCAATCATTATATCCCTCATTAAGCTAAAAGAGGTTAAGGAATCAAGCTCAAAAGGCTCAAAGGATTTTTTAGCCTCATCTGACGTATCATCATAATCATTAAATAAAAAATCAAATTTAGCCTTAAAGGGATTTTTCAAAAAGCTAACAAGGCTACGGTATTTTATTTCATCTGCTTTAATTGAAGGACCTCTTAGTACTTTATCTTGTGAAGCTTTAGTACTAACTAAATTTAGAGCATACTCCTTCTTTCTAAATTCCGTTTTAGAATATAGCTTAGAATATGGTCTTGATTCTACAAGATTTAATTTCAAGCTTGAATCATCTACAAGGCTTGAATTTGCGAAATCCTCCATTGTTTTTAAATCAATATTGACGTATGAGCAAAATACCTCACTGGCATTATGATATAAATTATTAAAAATATTTTGATCTAATTGATCTAAGC
>URFB01000074.1 GCA_900547045.1 uncultured Mollicutes bacterium | reverse complement strand
AATTATAGCCTTTACAGCGGATGCCTTCGATGATGATGTTAAGCAAGCTATCCTTTCAGGTATGGATGGACATGTATCCAAGCCCGTATCTAAGGAATCCTTAAAGGAAGCTATCGTAAATGCTATTTTAAAATGCTCATATAAAAAATAGAAGGCTCATGCCTTCTATATTTTTATATAATTATGCTCCTTATATTTAGGAGGTAAAGCATCCTTTAAAAAATATTCATAAATACCTGACTCATCTAAATATAGCGCTTTATTAATAATACTACATTTTTCTTTTACTACATCATCAGGAGTAGAGGGAGCCTCAACATTTTTTTGAAATTTTTTCATAAAATAAGCCATTATTTTTCGAGGAATTTGGGTCTTTACCCTATCTAGATAGGAATCATGGTCAATTTTATCATAGCCTATATAGCAGCCAAATGTTATATCCTTAGTATAGCTAATTACAAAGGAATCCTTAGTTGCGTTTACAGGAATTCCATATTTTTGAGCCGTTTTTTTATCATAATTAGTCTGACCGGTTTTAGCCATCATATAGGTGTTTTGGGGAATAAATTCGCTTGATCTAAAGACATCGTGTAAAATATTATTAATGAAAAAAGCAGAGGAGGGCTTAATAGCTTCGATAAAGGGCTCATCATTTAGCATATAGCTTGCTTTTTTAAATTTACCATTATTGGCAAAGCACAAATAGGCATTAGCTACATCAAGCAAAGAATAAAGACCATTTCCACAGCCAATCGCGTCCGCCTCATATAGGCTTTCTGGTACATCAAGCCCAAGCCTTGCTAAAATACTTAGCTTATCAGTCTCAGATGTTTTTTGAAAAATCTTAAGTGCAGGAATATTTCTTGATTCTCTTAGAGCCTGCCTTATTGATATAGCTCCCTTATAAAGTGAGTCCCAATTTTTTAAAGGACTACCATCAGAATAGGAATATTCCTCATCAATTACCACCTCAGCAGGAGATGAGACTGTTTTTTCAAAATAAGGAAGATAATCAACTAAGGGCTTCATGGTTGAGGCCATATGGCGCTTAACTAAAGCGTTGTTAATCGTTTTTTTAGCTGTGCTCCTGTTGCCAAAAATACCTAAAATACCTGCTGTATGATTATCAATGGCTACCATGCCGATATTAATTTTATCATCGGGGAGGAAGCCAAGCTTGTTGGTGGCGATTTCATAAAGCGTGTATTGAATTTCTTTATTCATGTAGGTATTTACAGATTGGCTTTTATTTTCAATTAAATCAAGATAGGGATTAAAGTATGATGTATTTTCAAATAGCTCATTCTTTTTAAGCTTATTCTTAAGGCTTTGACTTCGATATAAATTAAGCTCCTCTAGGGTTAAGAAGCTATTTTTATACATCGCCTTTAATACAACATCTCTTCTTAAAATAGCCTCATTTATATTTTTATAAGGATTATATTTATTAGGAAGCTGAATTAAGCCCACGAGGGTGGCCGCCTCATCAACAGTAAGTAGTGATGGCTTTTTATCAAAGAAGTATAAGGACGCATTATAGATGCCATAGATATTATCGGAAAATAAAACATTGTTAAGATAATAGCTTATAATATCCGATTTGGGAAGAATTCCTTCAAGCTTAATAGCTAAAATCATTTCCTTAACCTTACGGTTAATGCTTTTTTCACTTGAAAGATAGGCATTTTTAATTAGCTGCTGGGTAATAGTAGAGGCGCCCTCCTTAGCATAGTGAGATTTTAAATCAGTTAAAATTGCCTTAGCAATTCTTTTAGGATTAACACCATTATGAATAAAGAAGGCCTCATCCTCAACTGATACTAATGCATTAATAACATTTTGAGGGATTTCCTCATAGGAAATATCGGATTTGAAGGTTGGAAGATGATTAATCAGGCTTCCTTCGCAGTCAAGGATTGTAACATCCTTAGTAGGATAAAAATCAGCGGCTTTAATTTCAGGAAGGCTTGAGATAATAATTATCAAATAAATGATAATACTGCAATTAAAAAATGCTAAAAGAAAAATGATTTTATTTTTTAAGCCTTTCAATTAAAGCGTCAACACCCTTAAGATAATCAATTCTTGGTCTGAAGCCAAGATAGACCGGAATACCAAGCGACTTGATTGATTCATAGCTAATCGATTTTCGCTCGCCTTTAAATGAGCTGTCCCAAAAAGGAAGAAAATCATCAATATCAAGCAAGTAATATTCATCATATTTAATGAATTCAATTAATAAGAAGGCAACCCCCTTATGGCGTTTAATAGCCTTTAAATGCTCAACCTGATGAGGGTGAACATTCTTAAGAGGAAAAGAGCTAAGGCTATTGCATTCCTTACAATCAAAATCAATATAATAGCCCTTATAAATACCATTGTAATCCGTTGTTGATGGAGTTTTATAATAAGCCTCAGTTATAACCGCCTTATTTCTGGCTGGATAATTAACATGGACAATTTGTACGGGGATGGGCTTTTTGTGAATGACTGCCATGTCATTTACTAAATAATATTCATTAGATTCATTAACAATTTCCTCTAAATCCATTCCCTTATTAGCCATATTTACTTGCTTCTTAATTTCTTTTCTTTTTATTGGTAAGTTCATATTATCACCTTCCTTTATGATAGCATAATTTTTAGCATTTTCGACTATATTTTTAGCGTTATGCTTTAAATTAAACACAAAAAATAAAAAAAATCATAACATAAAATGGTGATTGAATGATAGGAATAGTAAAAACAAGTGATAAAAGATTCCTATATATGAGTACATATTTTAAGGAGGGCGTAATATATAGTGATAGATTAGAGGATTTTAAGGATATTGATCTTTTAATTTTACCGATTGGAGGCGTTGACCGCTTTTTATTTGTCAAGGATTCCGCGATTAATTTGCGCGATATCCTAGCTAATAATAATGTTAAGCTGATAATTGCTGGGAAAATTAATGATGATTTAAAAAATATTTGTCAAAATGATGATATAAAGCTTAAAAGCTATCTAGATGAGCCATTTTATGCTTGGGAAAATGCTAAGCTTACAGCCTATGTATTAATTAAAAGAATTCTAAATGATTTTGATGATTCAATTATGAAGCTAAATATTTTAATTTTAGGAAGCGGCTACTGTGCTAGAGCAATTTATCAAATGCTTAAGAGCTTTAATCAAAATATTGCCATCTATTGTAAGGACAGACACGACATTAAGGAGCTATACTGTAAGGGCATCGAATATGAAAATTTGAATAATTTATCTAAATATGATATAATAATAAATACAGTTGACTTTAATTTGATAAAAGGCTCAATGTTTTCAAATTTAAAATATCAGGCTAAGCTTTATGATATAGCATCATACCCATATGGCTTTTGTTTAGACGACGCTCAGTCTTTTCATTTTAAGGTTGAAATTTTACCAAAGCTTCCAAGCCTTATTCCTAAGGAAGCAGGAGAGGTTTTGTATTTTACAATTAAAAAAATGCTATGAAAAAAGGATTTGAGGGTATGTTTTTAGAAGATTTAGGAAAACTAATGGAAATAGAGTATATAAATGAAAGTAATTTAGATGAGCTTTATAGCCTTTATAAAAACAATTTAGATTATATGGCAAATAAAAATATTAAAAGTGGCGAGGAATTATATAATTTATCTAATATAGCTGAAGCTAAATGTCGTAAATTTTTTCTAATTAAGGTTGGTCAAAATTATTGTGGGCTACTTGATTGCTACCTAGACTATCCTAAATTAGGAGATGTTTATATTAATTATTTTTTGCTTGATAAGGCCTATCATAATTTTGAAATTGGAAAAGAAATTATGCGTGATTTTATTTGCCTTGCCCTAAAGGAGTATAGCCGTGTTGTTTTAGATAAAAGAGCTAATAAGCCTCAAATTATCGAATTTTGGAATTCCTTAGGCTTTAATGTTTCTGATGGAATAGCTAATTTAACGATTCAAAGAAGGGATATTTAATTTTTACTATTGACTCTAGTAAAAAAAAGTTTTATACTTTAAATGTCGATGAGATGGATATGGTTTATTAAGAAAGCCTTAAGCGAAGGTAGGATGGTGAAAGCTACCAAGGACTATTATTAAACTACTACCAGGGAGATACTATGGAAACATAGCTCGTGTAATTCGCGTTAAGAATTTTGAGGTGTTAGGCAATGGCCTAAAATTAAGGTGGTACCGCGATTATATCGTCCTTTCGTTAGGACGATTTTTTTTATTTTATGGAGGTTTTTTATGATTAAGGTTACTCTTAAGGATGGTTCAATTAAAGAGGTTGAATCTGGAAAATTAATTATTGAGCTTGCTCGTGAATTATCACAATCACTAGCTAAAAAGTGTGTTGTAGCTCGTGTTGATGGCGAATTAGTAGATTTAAAGAGCCCTATTACGCATGATTGTACTCTTGAGCTTATTACAAATGATTTACCTGAGGCTTTTGAGGTTTTAAATCACTCTTGTGCGCATTTACTTGCCCAAGCTGTTAAGCGTCTATATCCTGGTACTCAATGTGGTGTTGGACCAGCAATTGAGGAGGGATTCTATTACGATTTATCTATTCCTCAGGCAATTAACGCTGATGATCTTCCTAAGATTGAAGCGGAAATGAAGAAGATTGTTAAGGAAAATCTTCCTATTACACATGAATATGCATCACATGCTGACGCTAAGGAAATATTTAAGGATGATAAGTATAAGTGCTTACTTATTGATGCGGTTCCTGATGGTGAAAAGCTTGGTATTTATTCTCAAGGAGAATATAAGGATGTTTGCCGTGGACCACACGTTATGTCTACGGGCTTAATTAAGCATTTTAAGCTTTTATCAGTAGCTGGTGCTTATTGGCGTGGAGATTCTAAGAATGAAATGCTAACTCGTATTTATGGTACCTGCTGGTTTAGTGCTGATGATCTTGAGAAGTATTTACAAATTCTTGAGGAAAGAAAAGCACGTGATCACCGTAAGCTTGGTAAGGAGCTTGGTATTTTCATGTTTGATGATCTAGTTGGTAGGGGTCTTCCTATGTGGCTTCCTAACGGCTTTATCGTTCGTCGCGCTCTTTCTGATTACATTATGGATAAGGAATATGCTTTAGGCTATAAGCATGTAATGACTCCATCTCTTGGAAATGTTGAGCTTTATAAGACAAGTGGTCACTGGGCTCACTACAAGGATGATATGTTCCCTGCCATGGAGCTTGATGATGAGGCTTATGTACTACGTCCTATGAACTGTCCTCACCACATGGTAATGTATCGTCAAAATCTACACTCTTACCGTGAGCTTCCAATTCGTATTGCCGAAATCGCTAATGATTTCCGTTACGAGGCATCTGGTGCTTTAACTGGTATTGAGCGTACAAGAGCCTTCAGTCAAAATGACTCTCATATTTTCTGCCGTCCTGATCAAATTGCTCAAGAATTTAAGGGTGTTGTACAGCTAATTCTTGATGTATATAAGGATTTCGGATTCAAGGATTATAAGTTTAGATTATCACTTCGTGATCCTGATGATACTGAAAAGTATTTCGGAAACGATGAGCTTTGGGAGAAGTCTGAATCAGAGCTTCGTGATGTATTAAACAGCCTTGGTGTTGATTATTATGAGGCTAAGGGTGAGGCTGCCTTCTATGGTCCTAAGCTTGATGTTCAGGTAAGAAGTGCGATTGGTCATGACGTTACTCTTTCAACTATTCAGCTAGATTATCAGCTACCTGAAAGATTTGAGCTAACATATATTGATGAAAATGGTGCTAAGGTAAGACCAGTTGTAATTCACCGTGCTATTTTAGGTTCAATGGATCGTTTCATTGCCTTCCTAATTGAGGAAACTAAGGGTGTATTCCCTTGCTGGCTAGCTCCAACTCAGGTTGAAATCATTCCTGTAAGTCTTGAACATCACAGTGAATACGCTCAAAGTCTTTTAACTAAGCTAAGAAGAAATAAGATTCGTACTGAATTAGACTCTCGTGATGAAAAGCTTGGCTATAAGATTCGTGAGGCTCAAACTCGTAAGATTCCATATTCTTTAGTAATTGGTGATAATGAGGTTAACAATAACACTGTAACATACCGTGAGTATGGTCATCAGGAACAAATTACAGTTACAATTGATGAGTTTATTAAGCTAATTGAAGATAGAATAAATAATTTAAAGTAAAATGAGTGATAGGTATACAATTTTAAAAAGAGAGCTTTTAGCTGACATTGGATGCTATATGTCTATATATGAGCATAAGCTAACGAAGGCCAAGGTTTTATATTTAGA
>URFB01000073.1 GCA_900547045.1 uncultured Mollicutes bacterium | reverse complement strand
CAAAAAGGGGATCAAGGTTTAAGATGATTAATATTAACGATTTAACAATTGCCTATAATTCTAAAATAATTATCGATCATATTTCCTTTGAGGTTAAGGATGCTAGCTGTGTTGTTTTATTTGGACCATCGGGTTCAGGTAAAACATCCATTTTAAATGCAATTGCAAATCTTATTCCTTATTCAGGGGAAATTAAGACAGACAAGCCTTCCTATTCATTTCAAAGCCCTAAGCTTTTTAAGCGTTTAACTGTATTAGATAATCTAAGCTTAGTATCAGGTAATCTAGAGAAAATAGAAGATTATTTAGTTAAATTTAAGATGCTTGAATTTAAGAATCAAAGAGCTGATAAGCTATCTGGGGGTCAGATGGCAAGAGTAAATATCATTAGATCCTTACTTAAAAATGATGTTTTATTACTTGATGAGCCCTTTAGCTCCTTAGATTTAGCCCTGAAGGATGATGTAATGAGAATCTTAAGGGATGAAATTGTATCTAAAAAGGGTACCATTCTTGTTACACATGACCTCGAAGAGGCCTTATCTTTAGGAGACAGAATGTTTTGTTTAATTAATGGTAAAATAGAAGAGCAGGATTTAAATTCAAAATTATTAAAAGAGGATATAATAAAAAAGCTTATCAAATGATAAGCTTTTTAGTTATAGAAATTTAAAATATCATTAAAGACATCCTCATGGTCTAATTCATTTAGAATTTCGTGACGCATACCAGGATATACAATTTCCTTAATATTAGTAAATCCTGCACGCTTTAGGACATGAATTGAATGCTTAGCACCCTTTGAGTAGCCAGTACATGGATCCTCAGCTCCTCTTAGCATTAAAATAGGAGCGTCATTAACGTTTTTATAATTAGATGAATGACGCATTTTAATTACTAAATGGAATAAATCGCTAAAGGCCTTAGCCTTAAAGCCATGACCACAATAGGGGTCATTTACATAATCAGAAACAATTTCTTCATTTTTACAAACCCAGTCAACCCCAGTTTTAGGATTTTCAATTGCTTTATTAAATTGACCAACGGCTAGGTCCTCAAGCATTTGAGAATAGTGCTCTGGTCCCTTTAATAAACTTACGGTATTGGCAACTGGCAGTCCTAGATAGGCTCCAAAGTTAGGATTAGGGAATCCGGAAAGACAAATTTTATTATAAAAATGAGAAGAAGTCATTAAAACATTTCTAGCAACGATGGTACCCATAGAATGAGCAAATAGGTAAAGCAAAGAAGAAGGATTATGTTCCTTAATATATGTTGCAATCTTAATTTGGTCTTCAATTAATAGCTTATAGCCCTTTTTTTTACCAAAGTATCCTAATACAGGAGCGTTAGCACCATGTCCTCGCATATTTGAAGTATAAACTGAGAAGCCATTATCATTTAAAAAGCTACAAAAAGGCTCGTAGCGCTCCTGATGCTCCTCCATACCATGCATTATTTGAACGATAGCTTTTTGATTTTGAGCAGGAAAATAGTGAATTTCAAGCTCGTATCCATTAGATTCTAATTTTATTATTTCCATATTAGCTCCTTAGTGGTCGATCAAGCTCTTTATTATGAACCTTATCGAGTATTTTAATATCCTCATCATTAATATTTACTAAAAAGTTAATATTATTAATAATTCTTTCCTTATGAGTTGATTTAGGAAGAGGAAGTGTATTCTTTAAATAGCAATATGAAAGACAAATGTTGGCATTTGTTGTATTATATTTTAAAGCTATTTTTGAAATTACAGGATCATTTAATAGATTTCCTGTTGCAAGAGGGGAATAAGCCTCAATAAGAATATTCATTTTTTGACAGTAATCATAAATGTCATTTTGAGTATTACCAATAAAATACCTAATTTGATTTACATGCGGAATGAAGCCTGTAGCTTCAATTAAAGGCTCGATATCGGTTCTTTGAAAATTAGAAACACCAATCGCCTTAACCTTTCCTGCCTTATATAAATCAATCATACATTTCCACGTTTCAATGTTTTGAGCTGTACAATCCTCACCTACATTTGACCAAGGCCAAGGAGCGTGGATTAAATATAAATCGATGTAATCTGTCTCAAGATTGGCAAGAGATTCATTAAAATGCTTTAGACATTCATTATAGCCCTTAAACTGAGCAGGAAGCTTAGTTGTAATAAATAAATCCTCACGCTTAAGTCCGGATTTTTTTATTGCTTGTGAAACTCCTTTTTCATTATTATATGCTAAAGCAGTATCGATATGTCTATAGCCAGCTTCAAGGGCTGTAATACAAGCATCAACGACATCATCATTAGATATCTGCCAGGTTCCAAAGCCAACAGCTGGAATTTTTACACCATTTGATAAAGTAAAATATTTTTCTTTCATTTTAACCTCCTAGTATCTTCTTAGATATAATATCATATTATTTTTAAAAAAAGAATGAAATTAATCATTCTTTTCAGATTTTGGCATATCCTTTTTTACTATATTTCTTTTTTTATATGTACGCTTTGCTTCATCAGGAGAAGCAGGCTTTTTAACCATACGTTTTGGTAGGCGTTTTGGCGCTATGTTATCCTTTGTATCATCAGAAGAGCTTTTTTTAATAGGCTTTGATGCTTTATCCTCAGTTTTTTTAGCTTCAGATTTTTTGGTAGAAGGACTAAAGCCCTTAGATTGGATTTGCATAAAGATTGGTATAATTATTGGATTACGATCAGTAGCCTCACGAATTATTTTTGATAAATAATCAATTAAGCCATTTTTAAGAGATAATAAATTAACTGATTCATGAGCTTCGAATTGCTTATTAACATAATCCTTAGCCTTTTTAGCAAAGTCTTTTGTTAAAAGCTCGTTATCCTTCATATAAATGAAGCCTCTTGATACAATTTGCGGATCTATGATAACACGACGCTTTTTAATATCAACGCTTAAGACAACTGAGAATAGACCATCCTCAGATAGAACATTTCTTTCCTTAACAATAGAGGTGTCAATATCACCAATGGTATCACCATCGATATAAATATCACCAGCTTGAACATGACCTGAAACTCTCGCACCATTTTTAGATAGCGCTAGAACATCACCATTTTCAAGAATAAAGGTATTTTCAGGCTTACAGCCACATTCAATTGAAAGCATTGCATGAACCTTTTGCATACGATATTCACCATGGACAGGCATAAAGTATTTTGGCTTTAGTAGGGTTTGCATAAGCTTTAAATCATTTTGAGAGGCATGACCTGATGTATGAGTATCAGTCATAGGTGAATGTGTTATAACATTAGCACCAGCCATGAATAATAGGTTAATTGTTTTATTAACCCCCTCTTGGTTTCCTGGAATAGGAGAAGAAGAGAAAATTACAGTATCACCAGGAATAAGCTTTATTTGCTTATGGGTTCCTGAGGCAACTCTTGATAGAGCTGCAAGTGGCTCACCCTGAGATCCGGTACATAATAGAGTTAGCTCCTCAGGCTTATACTGATTTAGCTCAGTATCCTCAATAAATGTTGATTTAGGAGCCTTAATATAGCCGATTTGCTGACCTACCTCAATTGTTTTTTTCATTGAACGACCGAAAATAGCTACCTTACGGTTATTAATAACTGAAGCTTCAACGATTTGCTGAACACGATAAATATTTGATGCGAATGTCGCAACGATTATTCTTGAATCAATATGGGAAAATAGCTCTCTAATTGATTCGCCAATTCTTTTTTCTGATTGAGTATTACCCTCAACACAGGCATTAGTAGAATCAGCCATAAGAAGTAAAACACCCTCTTGGCCTAAATTAGCTAGCTTGTCAAATTCAGTACCAGGTCCAAGTGGTGTTAAATCTACCTTAAAGTCACCAGTAGTTACTATGTTTCCTAGAGGTGTTTTAAATACAAAAGCGTAGCTATCAGGGATAGAATGGCACATTCTAATAAATGATAGCTCAACATCACCCTTAAATGTATATTTGTAATGGGCTTTGAACTCGATAATTTGTGGTAGTTTAATATCCTTATACTCTGCAAGCTTATTTTTTATAAGCTCAATTGCAACTCCAGCTGCATAAATCTTTGGAATACGTACTCTTTTTAGCATAAAAGGTATTCCACCGATATGGTCCTCATGACCGTGAGTAATAAAAAGACCCACAATTTTTTCTTGGTTTTCAATTAAATATTGATAGTCGGGAATTACATAATCAACGCCTAAAAGATGCTCATCTGGAAATAAAACACCAGAATCAATGATGAATATTTGATTTAAATATTCAATACAATACATATTTTTTCCGACTTCACCAAGTCCACCAAGTGCAAAGACACCAATTTCGTCTTTACCCTTAATATTTTGGTTACTCACAAAAATTCCTCCTTTATATAATTACTTTTTCAAACATATTTATTATACCTCAAGAAATTGTAAATTTCCAGTCATATTTAAAAATAGTTTTTAAGACTTTATTTTTATTAATTAACATGTTATAATTTTAAAGGATTAATTTATGGAAATAGTGATATTATGAAAGCATCAAAAATGCTAATTGCTACACTAAAGGAAGCACCACAAGAAGCGCAAATAGCTAGTCATACGCTTTTACTTCGTGGCGGATTTATTAAAAATCTTGTTGCAGGAGTTTATAACTATCTACCATTTGGACTTCGTGTTTTAAATAAAATTGAAGCTATTATCAGAGAGGAAATGGACAAGTCAGGTGCCATTGAAATTTTATCATCTGCTGTTCAGCCTAAGGAATTATGGGAGGAATCAGGAAGATGGAGCAAATATGGCGCTGAGCTATTCCGCTTCCAGGATAGACATGATCGTGAATTTTGTCTTGGACCAACTCATGAGGAAATTTTTACCTCTATGGCAAGAGATTTAATTAAATCTCCTAAGCAATTACCAATGAATATTTATCAGATTCAAACTAAATATCGTGATGAGGCACGTCCTCGTTTTGGCTTAATGAGAAGTCGTGAATTCATTATGAAGGATTCATATTCATTTGATAAGGACCAAGAGGGTCTAGATAAGGCTTATAATACAATGTATGATGTTTATACAAGAATATTCAAGCGTCTAGGTCTTGACTTTAGAGCCGTACTTGCCGATACAGGTGCTATTGGTGGAAATGGATCTCACCAATTTATGGCCTTTAGTGAGGCTGGAGAATCAGATGTTGTTTACTGTCCTGAATGTGGCTACGCTGCTGACGTTGAAAAGGCTGAGGCTGTATGTACCTTAAATGATACTGAAGAAATGAGAGCCCTTGAAGAGGTTGAAACTCCTAATTGCACTACAATTGAGGAGGTTACAAAGCTCTTAAATGTTGATCCTAAAAAGTCAATTAAGGCTGTTGTATTAAAGGAAACTGAAACTAATAAGGTATATTTTTGCTTTGTAAGAGGAGATAGAGAGGTTAATATCATTAAGTTTGTTAACGCTATTAACTCATCTGAGGCCTTTGTTACATTTGCAACTGAAGAGGAAATTAAGGCTGCTGGCTCTGTTCATGGCTTTATTGGACCTCAAGGCTTAAAGGGAGAAGTTCTTATTGATAATGAGGTTGCTCACCTAAGAAATGCTGTAGCTGGTGCTAATAAGCGTAATTTCCATGTTAAGAATTTAAATTATGGAAGAGATTTCACTGGTAAGGTTTTAGATCTTCGTCAAGCTGTTGAAGGTGATATTTGCCCTCAATGTAAGAAGCATCCAATGAAGATGCGCCGTGGTATTGAAGTTGGTCAAATTTTCAAGCTTGGTACTAAGTATTCTGAGCCTATGAAGTGTACATACACTAATGCTGAGGGTAAGAACGTTCCTATGGTAATGGGCTGCTATGGTATTGGTGTTACAAGAACAATGTCTGCGATTGTTGAGCAATATCATGATGAGCATGGTATTAAGTGGCCTTTAAATGTCGCTCCTTACCAGGCTGTTGTTGTTCCTGTTTCTATGAAGGATGAAAATCAAACTAAGCTTGCGGATGAAATTTATAGCACTCTTTTAAATAATAAGTGTGAGGCTATTTATGATGACCGTGATGGCTCACTAGGCTTCAAGATGAAGGACTGGGAGCTAATTGGTATTCCTTATATCATTATTTGTGGTAAGAAGGCTGGCGAGTCTGTTGTTGAGTTTAAGGACCGAATGACAGGAGAAAAAATAGAGCTTTCAAAGGAAGAAGCCTTAGAAAAAATTATATCTGCTGTTAAAGCTTTATAAATATATAAAAATAAATCTACCTCAAATTTAGAGGTAGATTTTTATTATAAAAAAATAGAGTATTTTCATACTCTATAGTAA
>URFB01000072.1 GCA_900547045.1 uncultured Mollicutes bacterium | reverse complement strand
TGATAAATATAAAATAAAAAACAAATTTTAAAATAAAAATATCTTTCTATTGATATTTAATTCTTCATGCGCTATAATTAAAGAGGTAAGAATTTTAATATAGTCCAGAGAGGCTATGAAATCTTTATATTAACTATGTTTATTTTTGCATACCTTGATTAAGGATAATAATACACTCTTTGGATTAATTCTAAGGAGTTTTTTTTATGAAAAATTTATATTCACTAAATAATTTAACAAACGAAGAAATAATGAAGCTATTAGATGATGCAATACGCTTTAGAAAGGGAGAGGAAAAGTTTAAACTAAATGGTAAGATTATTGCAAATTGCTTCTTCGAGCCTTCTACAAGAACGCAATATTCCTTTAATACAGCTGAGCTAATGCTTGATGCTAAGGTTTTATCATTCAACCCTGCCTCATCATCAATGTCTAAGGGTGAAACATTCTATGATACAATTAAAACATTTGAATCATTCGGGGTTGATGGAATTGTAATTAGAAGTAGCCAGACCAAATATTATGACGAGCTAAAGAATATTAAATGTGCCGTTATTAATGCCGGTGATGGTACTGGTGATCATCCCAGCCAAAACCTACTTGATTTATTAACAATTTATGATGAATTTGGTCATTTTGATGGAATAAAGGTTTTAATTGTTGGGGATATCGTTCACTCACGTGTTGCTCATGGCGATGCTAAGATTATGAAAAAATTAGGAATACAGGTTAAGATTGCTGGGCCTAAGGAGTTTTTAGATGATACAGCGGAAATTGTTGATTTCGATGAGGGGATTAAGGAAGCTGATGTAGTAATGATGCTAAGAATCCAAAAAGAAAGAAATGCTAATTTAGTATCATTATTAGATAGTGAATATTTAAAGCAATATGGATTAAATGAAAAAAGAGTCTCAATGATGAAGAATAATGCGATTATTATGCACCCAGCTCCATTTAACCGCGGTGTAGAGCTTGCTGATGCGGTTGTAGAATGCGAAAAATCAAGAATTTTTAAACAAATTCAAAATGGTGTTTTTGCCCGCTGTGCGATTTTAAAAAGAAGCTTTGAATAATGCTAACATTAAAAAATGGATTATGCTTCATTGATGGAGATTTTATAAAAACTAATGTAATAATTGATAAGGATAAAATTATTGAAATATCAAATGATGAAAAGGGTGAGGTCCTTGATATTTCTGGTAAGCTTTTATGTGGTTCCTTTATCGATTTACATACGCATATGCGCGAGCCTGGTTATACTAAAAAGGCTTGCATTAAAACCGAATCAAAGGCTGCTGCACATGGTGGCTTTTCAACCTGTTTTTTAATGCCAAATGTTAAGCCTGTTCCTGCTAATAAGCCTGCCTTAGAATTAATAAACGAGATAATTAAAAACGATTCTAAAATTGATTTACATCAAATTGCATCTATAACCTATGACCAAAGTGGCAAGGGAGACAAATTATCTGATATGGAAGACATAAAGGATGTGTGTGTAGGATTTTCAGATGATGGAAATGGTGTGGTTAGTGCAAACACGATGTATGAGGCAATGAAGCTTGCTTCAAAATTAAATAAGCCTATAATTAGCCATAGTGAGGATAAGAGCATTGTAAATGGTGGGGTGGTAGTCTTAGGAGAATATGGTAAAATTCATCATTTACCAATGATTGATCCGGTATCCGAGGCAGTTGAAGCCCAAAGAAATTGCCTTTTAGCATATAAGACTGGCTGTGCTCTTCATATTTGTCACGTATCAAGCCTTGATACTGTAAGAATTGTAAATTACTATAAGAGCCTAGGAGCTAAGGTAAGCGTTGAGGTTACACCTCATCAGCTAACCCTATGCGATATGGATATTAAAAATAGTAATTTTAAAATGAATCCACCGCTTTCAACGAAGGCTGACCAAGCTAAGCTAATTGAAGCGCTAAGGGATGGAAGAATTGATTGTATTTCAACTGATCATGCCCCTCATACTAAAGAAGAAAAGGAACAGGATTTGCTACATGCTCCTTTTGGTATAACGGGTCTTGAAACAGCCTTCCCAGTTTTATATACCGATTTAGTAAAAAAGGAAAAGATAGATTTAAAGCTTTTACTTGAACTTATGAACCAAAGACCGGCTAATATTATGGGTCTTAAGGAAAATAAAATAGCAGTAGGGTCTGATGCAAATATCACAATTATTGATTTAGACGAAGAATATGAAATAACTGAGGATTTCTTTATGTCTCAAGCAATAAATTCACCATATATTGGTAAAAGGGTATATGGAAGAATTCTTAAAACTTATTATAAAGGAGAAGCTGTGTATGAAAAATAAGAAGCTAGTACTTAAGGATGGAAGCGTATTTGAAGGAATTAGCTACGCTGCTGATAAGGATTTTATTGGTGAATTAGTTTTTAATACCTCAATGGTAGGATATCAGGAAATCGCAACTGACCCCTCATATAAGGGCCAAATTGTTGTTATGACCTATCCTTTAATTGGAAACTATGGTGTAAATGCGGATGATGGAGAATCAAAGAAATGTCATTTAGTTGCTATGGTTTGTCATGAATATAATGATTGTCCTTCTAATTTTAGATATACTCAAACATTAAGTGAAATGTTTTTAGATTCTGATTGTGGCTTATTTGGAGGGATTGATACAAGAGAGCTTACTAGAATTATAAGAGATAAGGGCTCTCAAATAGGCTTAATTACCGATGCTGATAGGCCAATTGAGGAATGCCTTAAAATAATTAATGATTATAAGGAGCCTCATGATCAGGTTAGTCAGGTTTCAACTAAGCGTAAGTTTGTATCTCGTGGTATTTATGCTAAGTATCATGTTGTATGTATTGATTTTGGTACGAAAATGAATATTATAAGAAAGCTTAATGAAAAGAAGTGTAATGTTACTGTCCTTCCATATAACGCAACTGCTAAGGATGTGCTTGATTTAAATCCTGATGGCTTGTTCTTGTCAAATGGACCAGGAAATCCTGAGGATAATGAATCAGCGATTAAGCTTGTACGTGAGCTTAAGGGTAAGCTTCCTATCTTTGGTATTTGCCTTGGACATCAAATAATTTCTCTTGCCTATGGCGCTAAAACCTATAAGCTAAAATTTGGTCATCGTGGTGGAAACCATCCAGTTAAGAATTTAGATACAGGTCATATTGAAATTACAAGTCAAAATCACAGCTATGCGGTTTTAGATGAATCACTTTTAAATACTGGACTTAGAAAAACGCATATTAATTTGCTTGATAACACTATTGAGGGTGTAACTGATGATAAAAACCTTGTCTTTTCTGTTCAATACCACCCTGAAAGTGCAGCTGGTCCTGAGGATTCTGAGTATTTATTTGATAAGTTTATTAATAATATGAAGCAATTTGGAGGTAAGAAAAATGCCTAAGCGTTTAGATATTCATAAAATTTTAGTTATTGGCTCTGGTCCGATTGTAATTGGTCAGGCTGCTGAATTTGATTATGCAGGAACCCAAGCCTGTCTAGCATTGAAGGAAGAGGGCTATGAGGTTGTTTTAATTAATTCTAATCCTGCAACTATCATGACAGATAAAATGGTTGCAGATAAAATTTATATGGAGCCTCTTGATTTGGAATTCGTATCACGTATCATTCGTTATGAAAGACCTGATGGAATTGTATGTACACTTGGTGGACAAACCGGACTTAATCTAGCTGTTCAGCTAGCTAAAAAGGGAATTTTAGAGGAATGCCAGGTTGAGGTTTTAGGTACAAGCTTTGATGCCATTGAAAAGGCTGAGGACCGTGAGCTATTTAAGGAGCTATGCATAAGTATTGGTGAGCCGGTATGTCAATCTGATATTGCAACATCTATTGATCACGCTATTGAGGTTGCTAATAATATTGGTTACCCTATTATTGTAAGACCAGCCTTTACCCTTGGTGGTACAGGTGGAGGCTTTGCTGATAATGATGAGGAGCTAAGAGAGCTTGCTAAATTTGCCCTAAAGCTTTCACCAGTTGGTCAAATCCTAATTGAAAAATCAATCAAGGGTTTTAAGGAAATAGAATACGAGGTTATGCGTGATGCAAATGATACAGCTATTACTATTTGTAACATGGAAAACATTGACCCCGTTGGTGTACATACCGGTGATTCAATGGTTGTATGTCCATCTCAAACCCTAACTAATAAGGAATATCAAATGCTAAGAAATAGTGCTCTTAAAATTATTAGAGCTCTAGATATTAAGGGTGGCTGTAATGTTCAGTTTGCTCTTGACCCCGATTCCTTTGATTATTATGTAATTGAAGTAAATCCGCGTGTTAGCCGTTCATCCGCCTTAGCTTCAAAGGCCTCAGGCTACCCTATTGCTCGTGTTTCAGCTAAAATTGCGGTGGGTTTAAATCTTGATGAAATTGATATTGCCAACACTAAGGCTTCCTTTGAGCCAAGCCTTGATTATGTTGTAACTAAGCTTGCTCGCTTCCCATTTGATAAGTTTAAGAATGCTGATAATACACTTTCTACCCAAATGAAGGCCACTGGAGAGGTTATGAGCGTCGGAAGATGCCTAGAGGAATCTCTACTTAAGGGTGTAAGAAGCCTTGAAACAGGAGTATGCCATGCTTATTTAAAAAAGTATGATGATGTTGATACAGATACTTTACTTAATTTAATTGTAACGCCAACAGATGAAAGGCTATATCAAATAATGGAGCTTTTAAGAAGAGATATAGCTATTAATAAAATTTATGAATTAACTAAAATTGATCAATTTTTCTTAACAAAATTTAAAAATATTGTTCTAATGGAGCGTAAGCTTAAAACAAATTCCTTAACTCCAAGCTTATTATTTGAAGCTAAGAAATTAGGATTTTCTGATAAGTACATTGGTTCAATTTATGGCTACGATGAGGTTTCAATGACTAAGCTTCGTCTTGAGATGGGAATTAAACCAAGCTATAAGATGATTGATACCTGTGCATCTGAGTTTAGTGCTTATGTACCATACTTTTATTCAACCTATGAGCCATATAATGAATCAATTAAAAGTGACCGTAAGAAAATTATTGTCATTGGCTCAGGACCAATTCGTATTGGTCAGGGTGTTGAATTTGATTATTCAACTGTTCATGCCATTTGGGCTATTAAGGAAATGGGCTACGAGGCAATTGTAATAAATAATAACCCTGAAACGGTTTCAACCGATTACCTAATTTCTGATAAGCTTTATTTTGAGCCTCTTACAATTGAGGATGTAATGAATGTTATTAGCCTTGAGGATCCATATGGTGTTATTGTTGAGCTTGGTGGACAAACAGCGATTAATTTAGCCGATAAGCTTGCTAAATTTAATGTCCCAATGCTTGGAAGTGATAATAAGGCTATCGCAAATGCTGAGGATAGAGAGCTATTTAATGAGCTTTTAATTAAGCTTCAAATTCCAAAGCCAAATGGCGATACCATTATGGATAAGACTAAGGCCTCAGAGGTCGCAAATCGTTTAGGATACCCTGTCCTTGTAAGACCAAGCTACGTTTTAGGCGGTCGTGCTATGCAGGTTGTATATGATGAAAATCAGCTTCACCGCTATCTAGATAATGCCTTTGAGGCATCTCCTGGTCAGCCCGTTTTAATTGATAAGTATATTAAAGGCCGTGAGGTTGAGGTTGATGCTATTTGTGATGGACATGATGTCTTCATTTCAGGAATTATGGAGCTAATTGAGGCTACAGGAGTCCATTCTGGAGATTCAATGAGTGTATATCCTCCTGTATCATTAACAGATAAGGTTAAGGAAACAATTACTAAATATACAATCGATTTAGGTCTAAATATTGGTATTATTGGTTTATTTAATATTCAATTCATTGTGGATAAAAATGATGATGTTTATATTATTGAGGTAAATCCTCGCTCATCACGTACAGTACCATTCCTATCTAAGGCATCTAAGTATAATTTAGCTAATATCGCAACGAAGGTTATCCTAGGTCATTCCCTAAAGGAGCAGGGCTACTATAGTGGGCTTGCACCTCAGCAGCATATGTATTATGTAAAGACTCCAACATTCTCAAATAATAAGCTAAGAGGTCTTGATACGGTTTTATCCCCAGAAATGAAATCAACAGGTGAGGCTATTGGTTACGATGAGTCACTAAACCGCGCTATTTATAAATCCTTAAAGGCTTCTAATATGCGTGTTGTAAATTATGGAACTGTTCTTGTAACGCTTGCAGATGCAACTAAGGAAGAGGCGCTACCTTTAATTAGACGCTTCTATGAGCTAGGCTTTAATATTGAAGCTACAAGAGGTACAGCTGAATTCCTTAAAAAACACAATATTAAGACCAGAATTCGTAAAAAGATTTCAGAAGGATCAGAAGAAATTCTTGATTCCTTAAGAAAAGGACACGTATCATACGTTGTAAATACCTCAGATGGTGAAACCCAAAATAAGGATGGCTTTATCATAAGAAGAGTTGCGGTTGAAAATAATGTTACCGAACTATGGAGTATCTTTGACTTTATTATGCCAGGTTATTTA
>URFB01000071.1 GCA_900547045.1 uncultured Mollicutes bacterium | reverse complement strand
CCATTCTCTTTCTTTAGAAAATTGTAATAGTTCATTAATTATTTCTTTAACTTTCATTATACCAAAAGTTGGTAATAAAGCACTGACAAAATTGCAGAATTATATATGTTTTTTGCTTATCATTCTCAAATAAAATAATTTTCAGTTCATATCATTTAATTGTTGGAGTAAACGTTCAATAGTTCCTATAATTGTTCAATAGTAAGCATAAAGAATTTCAAAAATTCACAATTTAAAACGAAAAATATATGTATTAAGGTTTGAATGTTCGGACCTACTGTAATAATCAAACTCCTGTAAAAATAAAAAAAGTTTGACACATTTTACTGTATCAAACTATTGCATTTTCAATGGTAGTCGAGACGGGAATCGAACCCGTGATTGAACCTTGAGAGGGTTCCGTCTTAACCACTTGACCACTCAACCATTTTCTTGCTTGTTGCTTTTATATAATACCATATAGAAAACAAGATTGCAAGAACTTTTTTTATTTTTTTAAAAATTTGTAAAAAAATAAATTTTTATTAGGCATGACCATTAATATATTCCTTTAAAATATCTAAATATTGCTTTGTTATAGCCTTCATTGGCTTTTCACTATCATAAATATAAACCAAATCCATTATTTCATCTGTCTCAAGAGGAATAGAAATAATATTATCTCCATCAAGGCTTGAGGAAATCATACCTGATGATATTGTATAACCATTAAGGCCAATTAATATATTAAATAGGGTTGCCCTATCGGATACTACGATCGCCTTAGATACACTTTCTAGAGCATGAGGCTCCTCAGAATAATAAAATGAATTATTAAGACCCTGATCATAGCTTAATCTTGGACACTTATCTAAATCCGCAAGGCTTAAGCTTTCTTTGTCCGCAAGAGGATGATTCTTGCTTAAAAGAACGTGAGGCTTAGCTTCAAATAAAAATTCATAGGAAAGTCCATTAGAAGAAATTACCTTTTTCATAATCTCTGAGTTAAATTTCGAAAAATAAATTACACCAAGCTCGCTTCTTCCATCCTTAACATCATTTATAACATCATAGGTTTTACACTCTCTTAAGGAAAACTCATATGTATCCTTACCAAGTGTTTCTACAAGTTTTACAAAGGCATTTACGACAAAGCCATAATGCTGTGATGAAATCGCAAAGATTCTTTTAATGCTTTCCTTATTTTTATAAATTCCTTCTAATAAATTAGCTTGCTCTACTACCTGTCTTGCATATGATAAAAATTTAGTACCATCATCAGTTAATAAAACACCCTTATTAGTTCTATTAAAAATCGTAATACCCATCTCAAGTTCTAAATCCTTAATTGCCTTAGACAAATTAGGCTGGGTTATAAAAAGCTCATCAGCAGCTGTATGCATACTGCCACTTTTAGCTATTGTTATAACATATCTTAGTTGTTGTAGTGTCATATCATCAGCTCCAAACATTCTAATAATATCACAGTTATTCACAAAAAAAAATAGCCGAAGCTACTTTTTTTATTTATTTTTGCTTAGGTAATCAATAGCATATCCTACATACATTGCAACGGATACAAGCAAGCAATCCTCATCAATATCAAAGTATTCATTATGATGAGCCACACCAGTTTTAGGATCCCCCTTCTTGTGAGAACCAACAAAACCATAGCAGCCTGGAGCTGCAATAATATATTCAGCCATATCATCGCCACCAAGAGCTGGCTCACGGTTTGTAATAATATGATCAGTACCTAAAAATTTCTTAGCAACCTCAGAAGCCTCAAGGCATGATTCCTTATCATTAATTAAAGGAGATGTGAAATCCTTCCATTCAAATGAAACCTCACCACCATATGAGCTAGCAACATTAGATGCAATTCTTTCAATTGCCTCCTTTGTCTTCCTTCTTACCTCAGGTGTAAGGCAACGAACAGTTCCTTCCATTTGAGCACTAGGTGCAACAATATTATATGCCTGTCCAGCCTCAAGACGACCAATTCCTACAAGGACATTATCCATTGGTGATGATAATCTTGAAACAATTCCTTGAATGCTACAAACAATTTGAGATGCAATATATAAGGCATCAACACCAGCCTGGGGAGTTGATACATGTGCAGCCTTACCCTTAACACTGATTTTAAACCAATCAACAGATGCGTTATTTGGACCAGGAGTTAAAGAAATATAGCCTGTTTCAATATTGGATGCAATATGCATTCCAAATGTACGATCAACATTTTTGACAAGGCCACGATCAATAAATTGACGGGCTCCATAGCCAATTTCCTCAGCCTGCTGGAAGTTAATTACAATCTTACCATAAATATCATCCTTATGATTAACTAAAATACGACAAGCTCCAAGTAATCCTGCCGCATGAGCGTCATGGCCACAAGCGTGCATTACACCCTCATTTTGGCTTTTATAGGAAGCTTCATTCTTTTCATGAATAGGAAGTGCATCAATATCAGCTCTAAGTAAAATTGTTTTTCCCGGATGATTTCCAATAATTTCGGCATAAATTCCGGTTTCATCAACTCTTTTATGAGCAATTCCAAGCTTATCTAGCTCCTCTTCAATTTTCTTTGCTGTATTAAATTCCTGTCTAGGTAGTTCAGGATGACTGTGAAAATAACGACGTAGTCCAACTACATATTCATGATCATTTTTTACTTCTTCTTTTATTATATCTAAAATACTCATATTATTTGCTAAAAAGCTTCACCTCCATCTTAATTAATTATATATTATTTTTTTAAGCCTGCAGCTTCCTTTAAAGCATCAAGAGAGCTATAAGCCTTTGAATAGATTGTAAGTGGTGCAATTAAAGTATCGGCTAAGGCCTCAATATGATAATTATTTGCACTAATTTCATTATTTAAATATGCTTTATGCTGGAAGGCATTTAAATCAATTTCCTTTGACTCTAAGGCTGAGTTTGGCAAATTGTAAGCACTAAATGTTACAAGTTCTAGCTTAATACCAGCATTTTCTTGGTCAAGCACATATTGTACAGCATTCCAATACTCATTTTTAGCTCCACATACACCAATCTTTACTGTCTTAGAATAGGTATTATTTTTTGTAGTTGATGCATATGTGTCGATTGTACTTACAGTTTGACTATACTCTTGTGAGCTCTTAGCCTCGTAGCTAAATGATGGGAAGTAAGCCTCTTTGTATTTTCCAAGAAGATACTCAGCTACAATTTGGGTATGATATGCATCCGCAATTTTCTTATAATCAGCGTTATCCTTATTTTCTGACTTAACTGCGATAATATTTACATATGGATTATCCCCAGTTTCAGATTGACTTTCAATTAAAAGACCATCTCTTGAAGGTACAAAGCCTGCTGTTGTTGCATATGTACCATTAATACATGAAGCACCATAGTCACTTAAGGTTGAAGCTAAAGTATCAGCTGATTGTGGAACAATCTTAATATTATAAATGTATTTTGTAACGTCCTTAAGTTCTGGTGAGAAGCCTGCAGCTGGATCAATTTCAATAAGACCTGCTGCCTCAAGAAGCTTTAAGCCACGACATTGGTTAGTTCCATCAGATGGAATAGAAATTTTAATAGCATCGTTGCTACCACATGATGTAAATGCTAATACTCCTGCACCTGCAAGAACTGCTGCTGATAATAATTTATTGATTTTCATTTTTAATTTCTCCTTAATTTTTTTAAATTTATTTTTTTCTTATAAACAATGCTCTATTAGTTGTTTTCTTAGCTAGTAATGTACCAATTGCTTGAATGATACAAATAATGATTACTAAAACAATTAAGCATCCGTATACAATATCCATATGATTTTGTTGCTGACCAAAGGTAATCGCAAAATCACCAAGACCACCAGCCCCTACGGCACCTGCCATAGCAGTAAGACCTATAAGAGATATCGCTGTAATTGTTGTTACCTTAATTAATTCAGGTAAGGCTTCCTTTAAATAGACTCTAAAAATAAGTCCTAAGGTACTACTTCCCATTGATCTGGCAGCTTCAATCTTTCCTGGTGAAACATTATCAAGAGCTGTTTCAACCTGTCTTGAATAGAAAGGAACCGTACCAAACACAAGAGGAATAATTGCTCCCTTTACACCAATTGCTGTACCAACAATGGCTCTTGTAAATGGGATTAAAAAGATAATAAGAATTATAAAGGGAATAGATCTAAATAGATTAATTATAACACTTAAAATGCTATAAACGATACGATTTTGCTTAATACCATCCTTTTTAAAGATTGTAAGCAAAATACCGATAAAGATACCTAGTACTAAGGAAATAATTCCTGATTCTAAAAACATAACTAGTGTATTCCCAATTTGCTCCCAAAACATATCATTGTATGCTGACAGATTAGGAAATAATTTACTATAAAGTCCTAAAATCATTATTGATTATCTCCTTTCTTTATAATATTAACCTTTACATTAGCTTGCTCTAAATATTCAATTGAAGATGAAATAGCCTCATCACTTCCACTAAATATTGCAATAATACGACCAAATTGACTATCATGTAGGGTTTCAACGTTAGCAAGAACAATTGAAATATCAATATTAAAGTCTCTTGATGCCTTACTTATAAGGGCATCTCCAACTGATTCCTTACCAAATTGAAGTTCAACTAAGGCTTGACCTGCCTTAACATCAATAATATTTGAATGCTTCTCCTCAAGCTTTTCAAGCTTTCCAAGCGATGAGGTTGATGCCATAAATTTCTTTGTAATTGCTTGCTTTGGATTAGCAAATACGTCATAAACATCGCCCTCTTCTACAATCATACCATTTTCCATTACTGCTACACGATCACATATTTCCTTAATTACGGCCATCTCATGAGTAATAATAACAATAGTAAGATTTCTTTCACGATTTAGCTTTTTAAGTAAGGCTAATATTGATTCAGTTGCATCTGGGTCAAGAGCTGAGGTTGCTTCATCTGATAGCAATACCTTAGGGTCATTAGCAAGAGCACGGGCAATTGCAACTCTTTGCTTTTGGCCACCAGATAGCTGGGATGGATAAACATTTCTTTTCTCAGATAGGTCTACAAGCCTTAAAAGGTCATCAACCTTTTCTTCAATTTGTATCTTTGTAAGACCAGTATACTTTAATGGATAAGCAACGTTTTCAAAAACAGTTAAGCGATCTAGTAAATTAAAGTGCTGGAATATCATTCCAATATTCTTTCTAGCCTCTCTAAGCTCCTTGCTTTTAATCTTACACATTCGAATACCCTGACGCTCATCAGGAACATTATAGGTAAGCTTTACCCCATCTACTTCAATTTCTCCACTATCAGGTACCTCTAGTAAATTAATACATCTAACAAGGGAAGATTTACCTGCACCTGAATAACCGATAATTCCATATACCTCACCTTCATTTATTGATAATGATACATTATCAATTGCATGAACATCCGTATTTTTTAAATGATAGGTCTTATCTAAATTCTTAATTTCTATCATATGATCAATCCTTTCATTACCATAAAAAAAGCCCTTTATGCTATACACAAAGGACGAATATATCGTGGTACCAACCTTTTTTCACTAATTAGTAATTAGCCTATTTAAGCTCAATCAAGCCGCAACGCTGTAAAGGGCGCTCCCTCACCTCTTAGCTAATTAAGGTGAAACTCCAAGACCATGTTCACTATACCTTCCTAGCTTTTTTCACCAACCAAAGCCTCTCTTAAAGTCTAGTATAATTACTCTTCTTTTCTACGTTTATTTTTTTAATTTTATGCCTTATTTCTAAGACGTTTATATTATAGCATTAGAATATTATATTGTATAATCTTTAAATTTTATAGTTGTTGATAAGAAAAAGTAATCACAAAAAATAAAAAAATGAAGCTGTGTTTACTTAATTAAAGATTTTAAATCAATTTGTGAGGATGAATAACAAGCCATTGCACCTAAATATTTAGTTTCAAAGAAGCTAGAAACATCATCTGATAATAATATATCAGTTAAAACATCAGCATGTGGTGATGTTGATGCACATACTTAATTGTATTATCATTTAAGCAGCTTGTGAAAGCTAAAGATATTCCTAGTGCTGCTGCACTTCCAAAAAAAGTAAACCAAATTTTTTCATTTTAATATTCTCCGTTTATCTACTTTTTTTGCTACATATAGTCCAAACTTCTGAATAGTATCAACAATTACTACGATTAATATAATTAATATCCAAAAAAATATCTTTTCAAAATAAGAACTCGTATTTCTTGTAAAGAAGGTGTAAACGCCTGAAATTAAGCCACCAGCACCAATATTGTATGCAATGATGTATATCCACTAACGGTCGCACTGATTAAAAGCGCCTTCTTAATTCCTTTAAAGCTCTTCTTTGCATTGAATTAGTCTTTATACCTTCAGCTTCCGGATTAAAATAATCCATATCTCATTTTTCAATTGCATAATCTAATATTAATGAATATTTTTTAATAATATCATTATTTAATAATTTTGTTTTATTCCATAAATTATTAAATTCATTATATGCAGCATTTATTGATGCTATTTCTTCTTT
>URFB01000070.1 GCA_900547045.1 uncultured Mollicutes bacterium | reverse complement strand
TTATCCTAAGCACTAGTGCTTATTTTTATTATATAAGATGAAAGTAGTTTTTCCTTTAGGTCACTAGCATTATCTATTTCTAATGTATCGCTTCCCTTAGAAGCTTTTAGCATCAAGCCTGGTTCAATATTAAAGTTTGTATTAAAACAACCGTAAAAAGCATTTAAGCCTATTTCCTTAATATTAGCTGTAATGCTAATGCTTTGAAGCTTAGAGCAAGCATAGAAGGTAGATGAAGCTATTTTACTAATACCTGAAGGTAAATTAATTTCTTCAAGTGATAAGCAATTACTAAATGCTGCAGAGCCAATGGATTTAATAGCATTATTAAGGTTAACCTGCGTTAAGGCTCTACAATCCTCAAATGCACTGTCACCTATTGAAGCTAAAGATTGAGGTGTTGTAATAGCCTTAAGATTCTTACAATTTCTAAATGCTTCCTTACCGATAGATGCAACACTCTTAAGATCAATTGAAGAAATGCTTTCGCAATCAAAGAAGGCTTTATCGCTAATCATAGTTATATCTCCTTCAAAGGTAAATGAAGGAACTTTCTTACATCCCTTGAAGGTACTGTTAAGTATTTTTGTAATAGATGCTGGTATTACAACCTCGTTTTTAATTTCTTTACACTCCATAAAGGCGGCTTCATCGATTAATGTAACACTACTTGGTATGTGAAGCTCTGTAAAAGGGCAATTATAAAACGCATTATAGCCAATTGTTTCAAGACCCTCATTAAGAACAAGACTAGTAAGACCTTGGCAATTATAGAAAGCATCAAGCCCTATATATCTAACACTTGAAGGGATATTAATGCTTGTAAGGCTTGAAGAAAGAAAGGCATCCATTCCAATTGATGTAACGTTATTACCAAGCTCAATACCTGTTATGTTTGCATATTCGCAAGCTCTATCGCCAATTTTAGTTATGCTATTATCTAAGGTTAAAACTCCTGTAAGGCTTTTGTCAACATACTCTAAAACATTATCATCGCTAACCTTAATCTTTTCACCATCCTTAAGCTCAGACCATGCAATGCTTTCACCATTTGAATTAACTAAGCCAGCAAGCCATTTCGTACTATTATGATTTTGAGGCTTATCCTTAAGGGTAAATATTAAGATTAAAGTTAGTGAAGATACAAATAAAGCTATAATTGGTAAAATTATTAACATTTTCTTTTTCATATATTTTACCTCCTAGCCTCTTAGGTTGTAAAAAAACGATAATCATTTCCTTACAACCTAAGGACTATCAATTTGATAGTCAATAGGCTTTTTAATTATTTTTTTTGGTCCTTTTTAAAGAACTTGTACTTTGTAGCATAATCAATTGGTTTATAACTTGTATTTTCTTCACAGTTATTCTTAACCATTAAATCACTAATTAGCTTCTTAGCACGTTTAACTGATAAAGATGATTTTAATAACATATAGAATGGTGTTCTTGCGTGTGCCTTCTTTTCTGATAAATCCTTATGTGGAATCTTTGCATATTCCTCATTTGTTGGATCTAGAGCAAGATATAATCTGATCTTTGAAGATGTGAAATTAATCTTCGCAATTTGATTACGACCCTTATAAATAACATCACATGAATTTGTAAGACGATTTAAAACTCCATTATATTTCATAAACTCATTCTTAATAATGTTATAAATTTGTTTCATCTCAGGTGTCAATTTTTTAACCTTATCAACAAAGGTACGCTTCTCAGCATTTTGAAGCTTATAGAATTTTAAGCCCTTTGCTAATTCATCAAAGCCACCCTGAAGCTCTTCCTTAGCATGAGTCATCCAATCCTCTTGGAAACGATCCTGATAGCTCTTAACTAACGCTTCAATTTGCTCAAGCGTAAGCTCAGGCTTTTCAACAGGCTCAGCTGATGCATCTTCTTCTGAATCATCAACTGTAGCATCTGCTTCATCTGAATCTTTAGAATCATCTAAATCATCAGTATCTTCATTGTCTAAAGCATCATCTGACTGAGAATCAGAATCATCTACTGGAAGTGAATCCACATCAAGAGTTAAAGCTTCATCAGCAGCCTCTTGTTCTCGCTCTTGAGCTTCTTCATCAATTGGTTCTTCTTCAGCTTGATGATCTTGAATATCTTTTAGCATTGCTTCAAGCTCTTCACGCTCACGACGCTCAGCGTCAAGATGCTCTTGTAATGTTTGATTTTGAGCCTTCATTTCATCCATAGCATTATCAACCTGCTCTTTTTGTTTCTTTGAAAGCTTTTCGATTAAAGCATCAACATCAATTTGCTGTTGATTTTGTGGAGCATATGGGTATGGAGCATATGGATATGGAGCATATGGGTATGGAGCATATGGATAGCCCACAGGCTGAACATATGTTGGACCATTATTGTTATTATTTTGAGAATTACGTAAATCTCTAATTTGTTGTTGAAGATCCTCATAATCTCTTCGATCACGATAGGAATCTCTTTCACGACGCTCGCGATCTCTTTCACGTTCAAGGTCTTCAAGCTGTTGCTGTAGACGCTTTAAACGCTCTGCATCACGTGTATCAACAATCTTTGGCTCAAGCTCTTCAGGTTTATTTTGAGCTTGAAGCTCTTGCGTTTTCTTAATAAATTCAATTTGTTGATTCATTAAGTCCATATCACGTTTATGAGCTTGCTCACGTTCCATACGTAATTGCTCTTCAAAAGTATGCTGCATAGCAGCCATTTGTTCCTTTAAAGCTGTAATTTCTGATGTTTGCGTATTTGTTGTAACATTAATTGTGGTATGGTTATTAGTTTCAGAAGAATCGTCTTTTTTCTTTTCAACCTCAATCTTTTCAACCTTAGGCTGATCACTATCATCTGGATAAGCAAATGGGAAGATTGTATCTAGGAATTGCTCAAACTTAACCTGTGGAATTGGTTTTGAGAAATAGTATCCCTGTAATATCATATTACGATTAACCGTAGCAAGATAATCAAGGCATGTTAATGTTTCAATACCCTCAACGCAAATCTTACAGCCAACAGATTTTAATAAATTAATAATGTTAGTTGCAACATTCTTTTCCTTATCGGTTGATAAGCTGTTTTCAAAGAAGAACTTATCAACTTTGATTGTATCAAAACGATTTTCAGTTAATAAGGCAAGTGAAGAATATTCCTTACCAAAATCATCCATTGAAATTCTAAATCCAGCTTGTCTTAAACGAAGGATTGATGTTGTAAAGGATTGATTTATTGATACAAATTCACTTTCCGTAATTTCTACTTCAATGTGACTAGGATCAACTCCATATTTAGAAGTAATAGCTAATAATGGTTCAACCGTTCTTAAGCTATTTAGAGTTAGCTTAGAAAAATTAGTTGAAATAATTACATCAGGGTGTCCTGTGTTTCTAGCATTTTGTGATATTTGACAAGCACATTCAAACATCTTCATATCAATAGTTCTAATATAACCATTTGATACGAAAACAGGTATAAACTCATCAGGGTAGTATTGAATAGTTCCATCAGGATTAATCCAACGAACTAATACCTCTCCACCTACAACCTTACCCGTTTTAAAATCAACCTTAGGCTGAACATAAGGAATAATTTGATTATTCTCCATTGCTGTTTCTTTTAAAGCATTGATTGTTTCAAGCTTTTCAACCATATTAAGAACATCTTGAGAATAATAATAAATATTACCATCCTTTATTACAGCATATTTTAAAGTATGAACCGCAAGATCTACCTCTCGCTTTTCATTTTCTAGTGGGACTGCCTCATAAACAGCAGCTATATAATCAAATGTATATAAACCATAGTTTTCAAAACTTGTTTCATTTAAACGATTAATACATTTTAAAATATATTCCTTTGTTTGCTCACGATTACGATCGGTTAAAATTACACCGAACTTTGAAAAATCAATACGTGAAACAAATTCAGGCTTAACTAATCCCTCAGTAAATACATCGGAGATTGTTCTCATTAGTAATCTTTGTTGTTTATAACCAACATATATTCCCCCTAGATTTTCTAGGGAGAATATAACTATAGTTGGTGATACTTGGCGAGACATCTTACGGATTTTCTTTCTCTTTTTATGAAGTAAGGTAACAAATCCTTCTTGATTATGCTTCGCACTTTCAGCATCCATAAGCCTTGATAAACGAACTTGAATTAAATAGTTCTGTTGAAATGCAACAGCAGCTATAATTAAAATTATTAGCAAAGCAAAGAGGATAACAACTAAGATTGTTACATCAAAGCTACCAATATGAAATAATACTTTATCTAACATTTAGCGTTCCTCCTTTTCACTATTTGTTTTGCTTTTCTTGTTTTTTATCAGATTTCTTATCTGCTTTTCTTGTAATCTTACCATACTTATCCTTATTAACAGAAATTAAAATCCAAGTTAATAGAATAATGATAATAATTAATAGAATTAGGAATGGAAGTAATGTCTTCCAGTTAAATCCATTATGATTATTTGTAGATTCTACATGGAATGTTACAAGCTTGTATTCTCCATCGGCACTTGCAACCTTAACGATTACATCATCTGGATTATATGATGTGTCAGTTAATACTTCAACCTTAACATCTTGATCTTCAGGATTTAATTGCTTGATATAATCAGCGAAGTTAACCTCAGAAGTAACCTTCTTACCAATATTAACCTTATATTCAGCATCAGTCTTCTTAGCATCATCTGCAACACGTTCAAATGTATAACCATCAATAGAAATCTTATCCTCATCTACTTCAAATGAAATATCATCACGTATAACCTCGATGACATATGCCTTTTGAGTTACACCATCTGGAGCAGTTACAAGAATAACAATTTGATTTTTACCAATGTGAAGCTTATCATAACCTAAAACTTTATAAGTAGCAGGATCATAATCAGCTGTTCCTTGAGATACAACAGGAGTTGGATTAACATCTAGGCTAGAAGTCTTATTAGGAACACGATATGTACCATAATAAATCTTATCAGTATTGAAATCATCACTAAACTTATGATATGAACCATCTGCTTCTACAGTATCTCTATCTTCAAGACCTCTAATAGAATCCTTATTTGCATCTAGCTCATTAATAACAACCTTATCGAGATCTGCATTACTTGCAGCCTTAGGAAGACGAGTAATAATTAGCTTATATTGATTAGAAACACCTTCAGAATTTGTAATAGTTACAATCTTAGTTTGAGTACCAACTGAAAGTGGATACTTACCTGTACCTACAATTACATCCTTTAAATTAGTTGATGTAGCAAAAATATCTGCTGTCTCATGATCATAAGGTACTACAACCTTATACTCAGTAACACTTGGATAAAATGTTGTAGCCTTCTTATTTGTATCTAATAATTGCTCACCATTTACACCTAAATCAACAAGCTCAGGAGCTGGTTGAGCACGGTCAACGTTCACAACATAAATCTTTTGTGTTCCATCTTGTGCTGTTACAATTACTTTGAATGTATTCATACCAACATCTAATGGCAATGTTCCAACATCACCTGTAATTGTAGCCGTTGGATCATTAACAAGCGCAGAAATATCAATGCTTGTAACACTATTAGCTCGCTTTAGGTTAAATACAGTCTTAGTTGGATCAGTTGGGTCAAGTAATTCAGTACCATCAGCCTTTAAGCTTAATAATGTATTATCCTTACTTGGCTTATCGAATTTAATATTAATTATATATTCTGTACCCTTCTGTCCACTTTGACTTATTGCATAAACCTTATGAGTAACAGTTGTTCCCCACATTGCCGTAGTAATTGTTGTTTGAAGCTTATCCTTTACTGCACCATCAGTTGTTACATAAGCAGTAGCTAAAGAGCCTGCTAATGTATCAACTGATGGTGTAATTGTATATGCCGTTGCACCATATGGAATTGTAATATTGTAAGTATCAGTATTTGGATTAAATGTTTGAGATCCTCCTACACCATTTTGAGATAAATAATATTTATTTGTTGAGTCAATAACCTCAATATTAATTAAGTTATTATCATCTTTTGGTGTTGAATTAGTACGATAAACATAAATTGTATAGGTTTCTGATGTTACACCATCTTCTGCTAAAGTCGTAATTACAATTCTATTTGTAGTATTAGCTGATAATGTAATTGTATCAATATATGGATTTTTCTTAGTATAATTGATTGAAGTCGTTGAAACTGTTGGAATAGCCTTAATAGTAATTGAAGATGCATTACCAACGTTCATAATGTTATATGTGTTAGATGTTTCACCTGGAACGAATGTTGTAATTTGGTTACCACTCATACCAGAAACAATACCCTCTAATACATTTAATGTTGCATCATGATTAGGTTCTTTACGAGTTAAATCAACTGTATAAACAGCACTTTGTCCAATATCAGCATTAGCACCGTTATATACACCCCAAGCTTCACTTTCAATCTGAATTTTAGCTTGAACTGTTGAAGGCTCTGTTACATTAGAAAGATCTACATCATAATAATATACCGTATTATTTGTAGTAATTCTTTGACCATCAATAACTAAAGTAGCAAATTGTGGCTTAG
>URFB01000069.1 GCA_900547045.1 uncultured Mollicutes bacterium | reverse complement strand
AGTACTACAAGGCAAAAGAAGGCTGCTTAAGCCTTGAGGGACAAAGAGAGACAAAACGCTATAAAAAAATTAAGATTGAGTATGATGATTTAGACTTTAATAAGCGAATTAAAAGCTATACGGATTTTACTGCACAAATAATTCAACACGAAATAGACCATCTAAATGGAATAATAATTTAACTAAAATTTAATTTTTTGAAATTTATTGCAAAAAAGCACAAAAAGAAGTATAATACTATTAGTAATAGAAAACAAAGAAAAAGAAATTTGATATTTTGGAGCTATACTCTTTAAATTGGTTCACTTCCTTAGTTTTTGGTTATGAATTTGATAAAGGAGGAACCTATAATGACAGGTAAGGTTAAATGGTTTAATTCTGAAAAGGGCTACGGATTCATCTCTGTTGAAGGACATGATGATGTATTTGTTCATTTTTCTGCAATTAATATGCCAGGACATAAGGACCTTGTAGAAGGTCAAACTGTTACTTTTGATCTTGTTGATGGAAAGCGTGGTCAACAAGCTGCTAATGTAACAATCGTTGAATAATTAAAGATACGTTGTAAACTTTTAGTTTATGACGTATTTTTATTTTTAAAGCTCTTAAAATATGATATAATTTTACCAGGTGATTTTTATGCTTAAATATGAGATTAATGAAAAGCTTAGAACCTCAGATTATGATATGTATGATAGAGTTAAAATACATTCTCTATTTGACCGCTTTCAGGATCTTGCAGGAGATCATGCGGCTATGCTTAATGTTGGATATCATGATTTGCTTAAAAAAAAGCTTATCTGGGTTCTTACAAGTCAATATATAAGAATAAAGGGGAAGCTTCCTTATGATGAGGCAGTTACGCTAAGAACCTGGCCTAAGGGACGTGGGAGAGCTGATTTTATTAGGTATTATGAGGTTGAAACGGCCTGTGGAGATATTGTATGTGATGGTATTTCTAAATGGGTCATTGTTAATTATGATTCAAGAAGAATTGATAGAGCTCTTGGTGTTGATTATAATGGAGAGCTTTATCCTAAAACCTTATATGAGGATTTTGCTAAAATAAGAGTAGCGATACCTCATAATAAACAATTTATAGAATCTTATCGTGTTAGAAATGATGACCTAGATCACAATGGTCATATGAATAATGCTATTTATCCAAGGCTTATTTATAATATGACTAAGCTTAGTGCGGATTTTCGAATTAAGGGGATGCAAATTGATTATTTGCATGAGGCCCTTTTAGATGATAAAATTGATATTTATTATTTTAGTGAAAATGATAATAAATATTTTGTT
Organism: uncultured Mollicutes bacterium; assembly: GCA_900547045.1. Taxonomy (GTDB): domain Bacteria; phylum Bacillota_I; class Bacilli_A; order Acholeplasmatales; family Anaeroplasmataceae; genus CAG-307. The sequence continues at coordinate 5,299 of URFB01000069.1, read as the reverse complement.
GGCTATGTTAATTTAACAGAGGCCTTTATTGCAAGAGTGGAGGAATAATATGAAGGATTTATTAAAATTTTTAGCAGCGGCTAAAACGCAATATCACGCTGTAAATGAGCTTAAAAAAATGCTTGATGAAAAGGACTTTTGTGAGCTTAATGAGGAAGAAAGCTATCATATAGAGCCTTTAAAAAAATATTATATTATAAGAAACAGCTCATCTATTATGGCTTTTAAAACACCTAAGTGCATTAATGATTGTAACCTTAAAATTGTAGCGTCTCATACGGATTCGCCAACCCTTAAGGTTAAGCCTAATAATAAGCTTATTTTAGATCAATATTCATCATTGAATGTTGAGGTATATGGTGGACCTATTTACTCATCATTTTTTGATCGTCCCTTATCACTTGCTGGACGTGCTTATGTTAAGAAAAATGATAGGATTGAGGAGGTCTTGGTTGATTTTGATAGAGATTTACTTGTTATACCAAATGAATGTATTCATTTTAATCGTGAGGTAAATAGTGGAAAGAATTATAATGCTCAAATTGATTTAATTCCTTTACTTGGAGGTCGCGATGCTGACCTATCAAAGCTACTTGCTAAAAACCTAGGAGTAGAGGAGTCAGACATTTTATCATTTGACCTTCAAATTTATAATCGCTACCGTGGAAGTATAATTGGAGCTAGCTCTGAATATTTTATGGCTCCTCAAATTGATAATCTAGAAAGCGCCTATTTAACCCTAAAGGGCTTTTTAGAGGGCGAGGATGAGGATGCCTTAAATGTTTATGTATCATTTGATAATGAAGAGGTAGGCTCAAGGACTAAGCAAGGTGCAGGTTCTGGCTTTATGTCTTCAAATTTAAAGCGTATTTTTAAGGCTTTAGGTGCAGAAGAAGACGCACTTGATAGAAGTATTGCAAGAGGGCTTTTAGTTTCATGTGATAATGCCCATGCTGTTCATCCTAACGATTTAGCTAAGACTGATAAGCTAAATAAGGTTTATATGAATGAGGGTATTGTAATAAAATATAATGCAAACCAGGCCTATACAACTGACGCTATGTCTAGTGCAGTATTAAAGCGAGTTTTTGAGGTTAACAATATTAAATATCAGGAATTTACAAATCGTTCAGATGTAAGAGGAGGCTCTACCCTTGGGGCTATTTCAACCCAAATGGTTTCTATTCCATCTGTTGATATTGGTCTTGCGCAGCTTGCCATGCACTCTGCTTGTGAAACCGCAGGTGTTTATGATGCCAAGATTCTTGTAGATGGTATGAAGGCATTTTATAGTGCTAAAATTAAAAAAGAAAAGAATGTATATATAATAAAATAGATATTATGGGAAAATATTTTGATTATGATGTAGCAATGAGCTACCTAGGAGGCCTTGATGGTCTATTTAGAAAGGTTGCGTCTTCATTTATTAGTGAATATAAAGACTTTAGATTAAGGGTAGAGGATGCGCTTAGCAAGGAAGAGGCAAGCTATGCCAATTATATGGATAGTAAGCTTTATGCCTTACTTCATACGCTAAAGGGTATAACCCTTAATTTAGGGCTTAAAAGGCTTTATGATGAGCTTTTGTCTTTACTTAAAGAGCTTAAGGAGGGTAAAATTGATAAAGAAAAAATAGCGTCTGTTTTAGAAACATTTGACGCTAGCTTTAATGAGCTTCAGGCTTTTATTTCTTAAGCTCCAATTTATTAATTAATTCAATATCAGGATCGATAAAAATTGTTTTTTCCCCTTTAATTTGGACGAAGCAGTTTTTATGTCCTGGTATTTTTTTTATATTTTTAGCACGAGTATAATTAACTGGTACTGAAGAAGAATCTCTGGCAACTGAAAAATAAGCAGCTAGATTAGCACAGGCTCTGATTTCCTCTTCTGTAGCTTCCTCGCTTGATTGTAAAAGCACATGGCTTCCCGGTATATCCTTAACATGAAACCAAAGCTCAGAAGGACGGGCCATTTTATTTGTAACCATATCATTTTGAATATTGTTTTTACCAACTAAAACGGTGTGACCAGAAGGTAAAATATAGCTTGTAATTTTAGTTTTTTGCAGACGCTCAGGCTTAGATTTTAAGATCATATAGTGGTTATCAATTAGCTCCTGCTGAATTTCAAGTGCGTCCTTTAAATCACAAACCTTAATTTGGGCCTTTAGTAAATTAAAATAATCAAGCTCATCCTTGATGATTATCAGTTGCTCATTAATATGTGAAATAGCATTCTTAGCTTTTTGATATTTTTTAAAATAAAGCTTAGAATTACCCATAATATCATAGCGCTCATCAAGAGGAATGCTAACATTTTCATTTGTATAATAATTTAAAACACTAATATTCTTTTTGTGCCCTTCTAAATAATTATTAGCAATTAAAAGCTCACCATAAAGACGATATTTATCGGCCTGACCAGCCTTATCTAATTCATCTAATAGCTTACGCTCCTTAGACTTATTTTTATTGATTTGCTTATCAATGAAGGATTCAATATTACCTGTTTTAGCCTTAATTCTTTCCTTTAGGGCTTCTTCCTTAAAATATTCATCAAGTAAGCTAGAAAAAGAAGGATAGGATTTTCCGCCCTCTACCATATAATAGCTAATATCATTTTTCTTTGAATCAAAATATTGGCATGGTGTATTTTCATGAATAAGCTCAAAAAGGCTTTGGGCGGGATTTTCACTATCAAAGGCTAAAATGGCCGTTTTAAGTGAAAGGCCAAGAAGCTTTGAGGTTATTTCCTTAGGTGAATTATTTTCTGCCACTAATTTTTGGATTTCCTCATAGCTTAGCTTTAAAGGATTAAGCTTATTTAGGGTATCAGGATAAGAATAATTACCATTAGGTAGAATTACTCTTAATTCTCCAAGTCCTAAATGATGAAAGGCTTCAAGGATTTTTCCGTCCTCAATAACAATTAGATTTGAATAGCGTCCTAAAATTTCAATTACGAGGGTTTTCTTTTCAAAATCACCCATATCATTATATTTTGAGCAGGTAATTGACATAACACGGTCAGTTTCATGAGTTGATATTTCCATGATTTGGCTTCCTTCAAAATATTTTCTTAAAAGCATTGTAAAGCTTTTAGGCTCTCTTGGAAAATCATAGGTCTCATTGGTAATATGAATACGAGGGTAATTAGCTGAAAGGGAAATTAATAACTTATAATTTTCTTTGTTACGTCTTACGGTAAATAAAAATTCATTAGCGGAAGCTTCTTGAATTTTATTAATTTTTCCGGTTTCTAAAGCCTTAAGCTCAAGGCCTAGCTTATAAAATAAAATGCCATCAAATGCCATTTGAATCACGTCCTTAAAATTTCTAAAGTAATTATAGCATAGTTTTTAAAAAAACTTGCATGTTTCTTAAAAAGTAGTATAATGTTATCGGCTTATGGAACCCGAAAGGGTCTAGAAAGTGAGGAAAATTTAATATGAAAATCGAAAAAAAAGAAATCCTAAAATTAGTTCTATTGGCAATCTTTATCGCAACTTCAATTGTACTTCAGGCATTCGCTACCAATTTTAAAATTGGAGAGTATTCACCTGCATTATCGCTTGTTCCGATTGCAATATCAGCTATTTTATTAGGACCAATCGCTGGTTGTATTACTGGTGGCTTTTGGGGATTATATATTCTAATATTTGACCCATCATGCGCAGCCTTCTTCCAATATAGTTGGTTTGGTACTGTTGTTGTAGTTCTTGGAAAGGGTATTCTTGCTGGACTTGCTTCTGGTTGGTTAAACAAATGGCTAAAGAGACATAACATTTACGTAGGTATGTGTGTAGCAGCTATTGCAACACCAATTGTAAATTCTACAATCTTTAGAGTCGGAGAAGTCGTATTCTTCCTACCATTACTTGGTGGTGCTTCAAAATTACTTCCAACTTTAATTAGCTTATTTAGCATTTCATTCTTACTTGAATTAGGAATTTCAGTTGTTTTATCTCCAGTTGTTTGTCGTATTTGTATTTTAGGAGATACACAGTTAAATCTTGGTGTATTTACTGATGAAGAAAAGAAACGTGCTCTTAAAAAACAAGAAGAAAAGCTTAATGCTTCATCTTTATATAATTTTGAAGATGATAATTCTTTAAAGGATTTAGATTCTAGTAATTTAGAAGATAAAGAAGATACATCAAATAAGGATGATGAGAATTTTCGCTCCTAAGCGATGATGAAAAAGCATTCCTTGATGAGCAAAATTAATAAATATTATGCTAGATTTAGAAGAATATAAAAAACAATTTATTAAAAGATATGATTATGCGCCATATTTAAAATACTTTAGCTATAAGGATTTTAAGGGCCTTAATTTTAATGAATATAATATAGAAATTAATCAAAATAGAATAATGGGAGGCTTTTATTTCTATAATAAAATATATGAGCCACTTGTTGTCTTCGTACATGGTATGGGACCTGGTCATTTAAGCTATATAAGAGAGGTAGAAACAATAGCTCGTCAGGGCTATATGGTTTATGCCTATGATATGTTTGGTACTGGCAAGAGCGATGGGTATAAAATAAATGGCTTGCTTGGTGCAATTGCGTCCCTTGACCTTGTGCTAGAAAATTTACATCAAACATATGAAAATATTATTGTAATAGGACATAGCTTAGGTGCTTTTGCTAGCTTAAATATTGCAAAATATAAGCCCTACATTAAAACTGTAGTCGCAATATCAGGCTTTGTAGCAATTGACCTTCTGTCTTCTATAGCAGTAGAGCCTCAATTGATTCTTGATTATGAAAAGAGCCTAAATGCTAAATATTATGAGTCAAGCGCTGAGGTAATATCAAAGCTAGAAAAGTTTAAGGGTAATCTAATGATTATCCATTCTAGTGATGATGAAATGGTTAATCCTAATATAGGAATTAATTATTTGAAAAAACATTTAAAATCTGAGCCTAACTATTTAATGCTAGATGGTAAGAAGCATAACCCTAATTATAGCTATGAGGCGGTTAAATACATGGATGATGTATTTAAGGATTTTAATAATAAACAAAAGGAAAATAGTTTGTCTTTAGATGAACAAATTAAGTATTTTGAATCCATTGATTTTGTTAAAATGACAAATCAGGATATGGATGTTTGGAATAAAATTTTTGATTTTATAAAGCTTTAAGGAGGAAAAATAATGGTATTACTTGTAGATGTTGGAAATTCTAATATTGTGTTTGGCCTTTCTGATGGAAATAACATTTTAAAGAACTGGCGCTTGAAGACATTCTTAGATAAAAGCTCAGACGAGCTATATATCTTAATTAAGGCC